>CAYFLQ010000046.1:0-9315 GCA_964344065.1 uncultured Sphingobacterium sp.
TCCCAAAAATTTTTTCCAGAATTTTTTTCAAATACTTTATTTTTGGTTACATACACACTCCAAAACGAGAAAAAACCCAAATAATCTGTTGTTTTTCACGAAGTGATTAGTTCGCTAACTTGATTGGCTTTAAATGGATATGGGGGGAGGCGCAGAGGATTTCAATGCTATTATTAAATATATGAAAATTGTAGCTGTTCTCCAATGCTGACCGTATTTTCTGCAACTTGATAATTCGGTGATTTTACGCTATGCCACTGTTTTGATATGCTCTAACATTGCATATTGAAATTCGTATTCGTACTAAACTAAATAATGAATTATGTCTGAACCCATCAAAGTAATCATCGCAGATGATCATGTGCTTTTTCGTGCAGGTGTTAAAACTGCTTTAAGCATGCACAAGGATGTAAAGGTGATTGCCGAAGCCGATAATGGCATGCAATTACTGACCATCCTTAAACACATTCAGCCAGATGTGATTTTGTTAGACATTCAAATGCCTATCATGGATGGTATTGCTACGTTGCCGGAAATAAAAACTGCTTTTCCAGACATCAAAGTAATCATGCTTACCATGCACAATGATCATTCCATGATTACTAAATTGATGGAATTAGGTGCTAACTCTTACCTCACCAAAAATTCAGATTCAGAAATTATACATCAAGCAATCACAACTGTTTTCGAACAAGAATTTTATTTCAATCAACTTACCAACAAGGCATTGATTGATGGGTTGCGAATCAAACGTCAGGCTGAAGCAAATATGCCGGTGGATGCTAAACTTACTGATAAAGAATTGACTGTATTGAGGCTTATTTGTGAAGAAAAAAGCACCAAAGAAATAGCAGATGAAGTAGAACTGAGTCCTCGTACAGTGGAAGCCATTCGGGATAAACTGAAGGTGAAGACTGGTGCAAAATCATTGGCAGGACTCGTCATGTATGCTGTAAAATCAGGTATTATTGAAAGCCGTCCAATGTCTACCGGAAATTAAACCATTTGAGCTCAGGATTGTTTTGAATCCATGAGAAAGCCCGAAATAAGTATTTTTTGGTTTCGCAGAGATCTTCGTTTGCACGATAATCATGGACTTTTTCAAGCACTTCAGTCTGGGTATCCAGTTCTGCCCATTTTCATTTTTGACAAACACATTCTTGACAAACTTGATAAGCCTTATCAAGCCAGGGTAGAATTTATTCACGAAGCATTGCAATCCATCCATCATCAACTCTCTAAACAGGGTAGTGGATTGAACATCCTATTTGATACACCGTTGAATGCTTTCAAATCACTTCTGGAAGAGTATGATATAAAGAAAGTGTACACCAACAGAGATTATGAAAAGTATGCTTTACAGCGTGATCAATCCGTTGCTCAATTTTTAACTTCAAAACAGATAGAATTTCATGATTTTAAAGATCAGGTAATATTTGAACGATTGGAAGTCTCTAAGGATGATGGGAATCCATATACTGTCTTCACGCCATTTTCCAGAAAATGGAAAGCTAAACTGTTGACTGATCCAATCATTTCATTTCCCTCAGAAAAGCACACCCATTTATTTTTAAAGCACACAGCTTCAGCAATTCCTTCACTCTCATCCATCGGGTTTAAGCAAACAGGAATTCAATTTCCCTCAAAGAATTTTCCAATCCAAATCATTCAACAATATTCAACAAAACGTGATTTTCCTGCAATCAATGGGACTTCTAAGTTGGGTGTCCATTTAAGGTTTGGAACGATCAGCATCCGTGAACTGGCATCAGTTGCTTCAGAGAACAATGAAACCTTTTTAAACGAATTGATTTGGAGAGAATTTTATCAATCCATCCTTTGCAATTTTCCCCATATTTCTGAAGGGTACTCATTTAAAAAAGAATATGATCATATCCAATGGCGAAACAATGAAGCCGAATTTGAAAAATGGTGCAAAGGGCAAACAGGCTATCCAATCGTGGATGCGGGCATGCGGGAATTAGAGAAAACAGGATTTATGCACAACCGTGTTCGAATGATCGTTGCCAGTTTCCTTACCAAGCATCTGTTGATTGATTGGCGATGGGGTGAGTCGTGGTTTGCTGCTAAATTACTCGACCATGATTTTGCTGCAAACAATGGGGGATGGCAATGGGCCGCTGGCTGTGGTTGTGACGCAGCCCCGTATTTCAGGGTATTCAATCCATATTTGCAAACCGAGAAATTTGATAAAGAAGGTGCTTATATACGAAAATGGGTGCCAGAATTGGATGCTTTCGATTATCCGCAACCCATGGTGGATCATACTTTTGCAAGAAAAAGATGTCTGGATACCTACGCCAAGTATCTTTCAAAAGATTAAATGATACTTTTGTAAGGATATGTTGAGTAGAATTGATTGGTATATCCTTAAAAACTTTCTGAAGACATTCTTTTTTTCAGTACTCCTTCTTACGCTGATCAGTACCATTGTTGACATCTCTGAACATACAGATGATTTTGTAAAATCAGGACTCACCTCCAAACAGATTTTCCTTCAATATTATATCGGATTCATCCCGCATATTATTGCATTGCTTTTTCCCTTGTTTGTTTTTATTTCAGTAATCTTCTTTACTTCTAAGATGGCCAGTAGGTCTGAATTTATACCAGTGTTGTCATCTGGTGTAAGTTTAGTTCGACTGATGCGTCCTTATTGGATTGGAGGAGCACTGCTCTCTTTATTGTTGCTTTTTTCTAATGCATTTGTAATTCCTCGAGCCAATACAATTCGTTCAACATTTGAAATGAAGTATATGCCAAGTCTTATGAACTATACTTCAAGCAATGCCGTATACATGCGCATAGATTCATTTAGCTACGTGGGCATGAGGTATTATGATACAACCGCAAAAATGGGGGGTACTTTTTTCTTGGAAACGGTGAAAGATCATAAAGTAAATTATAATCTCCGGGCAGATAATATTACTTGGGATACCACAAAAAAAGTTTGGAAGCTGACCGGCGTTGTTGAAAGAAAAATCAATGGTTTGGATGAAGAGGTATCATATAAATTCGAAGCTTTCAGGAAGTTTTCATTTGAGCCCAATGATCTTCGATTTGATGGATATACCCAAGCAAGAATGTCAACTCCTGAATTGCTTAAAAGAATCCGTAAAGAGAAAATGCGCGGTTCAGAAACGATCAAAGAATTAGAAATGGAAAATGCACATCGCATGGCAACTCCTTTTTCTGTTTTGATACTGACCATGATTGGTGCATTGATTTCGTTCCGAAAAATCAGGGGAGGCAGTGGAATCCATTTAGCCATTGGATTGATGGTTTGTGCGATTTACATATTATTCGATCGGTTTTCAACCATATTTTCCATAAAAGGCAATTTGAACCCTTATTTGGCAGCCTGGATACCTAATGTCGTTTTTGCTTACGTTGCCTGGCGCATCTACCAAAAAGCTCCAAAATAATAGAAGTTTTTTCCTTTTTAACAACAGGGGTAGACTGCTTTGCTTTAACTTTACGGATCCAAAAATTGGACCTAAACCATTTATTGTTTTTCCATGGATTTGATTAAGGAAAGTTTCAAGCAAAAAGCCGATCAGGTAAGTGCTGAAATCAAGCAGATGCTCAAGGAGCATGGTAATAAGAAGATTGGAGAAGTTACACTCGCCCAAATTTATCAGGGTATGCGCGGTATCACCGGATTGGTAACAGAAACATCCTTGTTAGATGCCAATGAGGGAATCAGATTCAGGGGGTATTCCATTCCGGAATTGAAAGAAAAACTCCCCAAAGCACCTGGGGGAGATGAACCACTTCCTGAGGCATTGTTTCACTTGATGCTTTTAGGTGAATTGCCAACACAAGAAGAAGCGGATGTGATTACTGCAACCCTTCAGAGAAGATCTCATGTACCCAATTACGTTTTTGATACAATAGAAGCCCTTCCTGTATCATCTCATCCTATGACCATGTTTGTAGTAGGAATCATGGCTTTGCAAAATGGCAGTCATTTTGCAAAAGCTTATGCATCTGGAATGAATAAAAAGGATTACTGGGATGCTACTTTTGATGATACGTTGGATTTGATTGCAAGATTGCCTCGCATTGCAGCTTATATCTATAGAAGAAAATACCGAAACGGAGAACATATCGAGCCGAATGGTTTATTGGATTGGGCAGGAAACTTTGCCCATATGATGGGGTATGAACAAGAGGGATTCAAAGAATTGATGAGGTTGTATATGACCATTCATGCCGATCATGAAGGCGGCAACGTTTCAGCACATACTACCCACCTCGTTGGATCTGCACTGAGTGATCCTTTCCTCAGTTTTGCTGCCGGAATGAATGGTTTAGCTGGACCATTACACGGACTTGCAAATCAGGAAGTTATAAAATGGATTTTTGAAATGAGGGAAACGCTTGGAGTTGATCTTCCCACAAAAGACCAGATTGCTGAGTATGTGAAAAAAACCTTGTCTGAGGGTAAGGTAGTTCCAGGATATGGGCACGCTGTGCTGAGAAAAACAGATCCCAGATTTACCGCTCAGATGGAATTCGGCAAAAAGCATATGCCTGATGATCCTTTGGTACAAACTGTTTGGAGAATCTATGATACTGTTCCAGATATCTTAAATGGCTTGGGCAAGGTTAAAAACCCATGGCCCAATGTCGATGCACATAGCGGAGCCCTGTTGGTTCACTATGGAATGATAGAATATGAATTTTACACTGTATTATTTGGTGTGAGCCGCGCGCTGGGTGTATTGGCTAGCCTTTGCTGGGACAGAGCCCTCGGAATGCCATTGGAGCGTCCAAAATCTGTAACAACTAGCTTGGTGAATGACTGGTTGGCGGGAAAAGATAATATTTGGGGTGATTAATTTGCTGCTATAAGTCCAAAAACGACTCGTTGATATATTTTACGAGGGATAGAGAGTTTTTGAGCCCTAATTTCTTTAAAATCCTTGCTCTATGTGTCTCTACTGTTCTAGGAGAAAGAAAAAGTGTTTCTGCAATTTCTTTGTTGGTTGAACCATTTTTAATCAGACGAATGATTTCAATTTCTCTTTCAGTCAACTTGCTCAATTTATTGTCATCTTCTTCAACAAGCAATTGATTGGTGATGTTTCGCTGAATTTCAGCACAGATGTATTTTTCACCTTTCATCACTGATCTGATGGCTTCATACATCTCTATCTTCGATGAATTTTTTGTTACATATCCCATCGCTCCATTTCTAATCATTTTTTTTGCAAATGAAGGTTGATTGTGCATGGAGACACCGATGATCTTGGCACCTGGTGCCAGTTTTCTTATCATGGTGGTTGCTTCTATGCCCGAGAAGGGATTGATGTTGATGTCTAAAATGGCAACATCAGGACGAATGTCAGTGATTTCATCAATCATTGACTTGGTGTTATCATATACTTTCACCACCTCAAATTCAGGATCCAGGTTGATCAAGGTAGCCCATGTTTCTGCAATCAATAAATGATCGTCGGCTATAATGATTCTAACTTTTTTTGTCATTGAAATTCAATTGTGTTCAAAGATGAAGGGTGTTGTTGATAGGAAATTGGATTTCAATTGTTTACTTGGATGTTAAAGATAAAAAAAACATACTGCACCTAGTATGTTTTTGGATCTATTCAGTATTTATACTTACGCTAATTGAATGTATTTCGGGATTAAATTCCTCTTCTTTTGCATTCCTGTTTGATCAATGTAAGTTCTCTGCTGGTTTGCCCTGCAACAGAGCTGTTTTCTTGGGCTCTCCTCATCAAATATGGTATAACTTCTTCAATGGGTCCAAATGGCAGGTATTTTGAAACAAGGTATCCTTCGGAAGCGAGATTGAATGTAAGGTGATCACTCATTCCATATAATTGAGAAAAATGAATGCTTTGTTCTGAATTCGATGCAATTTTTTGTGCTGAAAGGGTTGCAGCAAGTTGAGTGCTCTCTTCATTATGGGATGCAATAATCAAAGAAGTGGATTTTTGTTCAGTTAAAAACTGAATAGCTTGATTATAGTCTTTGTCAACACTTATTTTATCAATATGAATAGGGGAAGTATACTTCAACTTTTCTGCTCTTGCTCTTTCTTTTTCCATATATGCCCCTCTCACAATTTTTACTGCATATACATAACTGTATTCTATACTATCCTGATAGGAAGCATACATGAAAGACATACGGTCATGTCTGTAAAATTGAATCGTGTTATAAACAATGGCTTTCTTTTTATTGTGTTTTCTAGACATCAACATGGCGATGTAGTCGATAGGATCTTGTATCCAAGTTTCTTCTGCATCAATCATGATACCTATTCCACATTCCGAAGCGGTTTGACATATCGTATTTGCTCGTGCAATTAATTTTTCCCAAGCATTTTTATCTGCATCAGATAGGGTAGTGATTTTTTCTAACATTATCTTATCGGATACAAATTCAAATTGGTTATAAGCACTCAGATTGAGTTTTTCCAATAATGATGTGGAGCTGAGTCCAGTTAATTTTACGCTGATAAAAGGTGCATTTTTCTTGGTTGCTGCAAAGCGAATTACTTTTAGAAATTCTTCAAGTGACTGATCGTATTTTTCGTCATCATATTCTCCACCCTCCACACCATAGTCTAAAATAACTGATACATTTTCTTGTTCAAGCGTTTTTATCACTGATGAAGATGATTCAAGAGAAATGCCTCCAACAAACTGTTTGAACAGGGTTTTTTTGATCAAACCTTGAATGGGTAAATGCAATTTTAATGCAAGGGGAGTGAGGAGGGTGCCCAATTTCACCAATGGGTTGTATTGCATGAGACCAAATAGGAATCTGGCTTTTCTTAACTCTTCATCAGTTTTATATGCAAAAGCTTTTTGCGTATTGTTAAAATTCAACATCCTCTATCCAAGTTAAAATTAAAACTACCAGTTAAGAATCAACGTATTGTTTTTTCGCTCTGTATCTGCCATTCTTTGCGAGGGATCGATTTCTAATTTTTTTAAATCGATCAATCTGCGGTCAATGCTAATGGTATAACTGGGGTGGGTCCATTTCCATGGTTCACCAACTGTTCTTTTAACAGAAGAATTTTCATTTTGTTTAATGCCGAACATCAAATATTGTGGGATGTATGCGATTTCTTTCGTTCCATCTTTAAATGTGAGTTCAATATCTAATGGCATGGGCATCGTACCATTGTTCTTAAATCTGATTTGCATTTTACCAGAAGATTCCCATAAGCTATCAACGGCATAATCAATGGTTTTGGTGGTATTCACAAAAAAGTCTTTGTACCAATCCAATTGTAGCCCGCTTGTTTTTTCTGCTATTCTAATAAAATCATTCACATCTGGATGTTTAAACTTCCAAGTATTGAAATATTTAATAAGAATGCTGTCTCTTACATTGGCGCCAACAATATATCCAAGTTGCTCTAAGAAAACTTCACCTTTGGAATATGCATTGATGCTGTAGGCTGCATTGCTGTTGTATTGATCCGAATGAGTGGTGAGTGGTTCGTTGTAAGTTGATTTTGATAGCGCGATGATTGCGTCATATGCAGGTTTATGTGGTAAACTGTCTTTAAAATTATCCAAGTAGTTATTAACGTTTGCTTCTGCAAAACTGGTGAATCCTTCATCCATCCATGGATACAAAGATTCGTTGGTTCCTAACATCATTTGATACCAGCTGTGCATCCATTCATGAATTACAACTCCTTTGCCAGCACCTTTCAATAATGTCGCCATGGGATATTCCATCCCTCCATCACCACCTTGAATAAATGAATATTGTTTATAAGGATATTCACCATAGTGGGCATCCATGTATGGAATAGCTCTTGATGCAAATTCCAATACACTGTCCCATTCCATTTTATAATTGTTGATGAAATCTGCACGAGTGATCCTCTCTTTCATTCTTGCTGGCATTCCATCATATTGCTTACCTAACAGGGTAGGGTTGATCTTATAAAAAGAATGCAATACCAATCCTTTGCGAACTTGTTTGCTATGATGGATATACTCTGGATCTGCTGCCCATACAAAATCATGCACATTGGGAGCCTTGAATCTCCATGTCAACTGTTTTTCTTTTGTTGATTTGTATGGAAGTGTAGTTGATTCGTATCCATGTCCAATTTCTTGTGGGTTCTGTAAATATCCAGTTGCTGCAACGGTATATGAGCTATCTATTTTCAGATTCACTTCATAATCTCCCCACACTCCATAAAACTCTCTTGCCACATAAGGGGTAGGGTGCCATCCACTTCTGTCATATTCACACAATTTAGGATACCATTGTGCCATACTGAATCGAACGCCTTCTGCATTGTCTCGTCCGCTTCTTCGAATCTGAACAGGCACTTGAGCCTCAAAATCCAACTCAATCATTGCTTTTGACTTGGGAAGGATGGGTTTGGAAAGTTCCACTTTGAGAATGGTTTCATATTCAGTTGTTTTTTGAAGGATGCCATTCACTTTCAAGTTGCTTACTTTCTGAAAACCAATTTCATCTGGTTTCAAATTTGAAATTCTATCCTTTACACGCTGATCCCAGTCGGGCCTGCCAGTTACACTTTTCTTACCGAGCTGCTGACTCCTCTCGTCCATCATACTTCCTGGTTGAAATGCATTCCAGTATAAATGATAGTATATCACATGCAAGGTATCAGGTGAGTTGTTGGTGTACTCAAGTTTTTGTTTTCCTTTAAATGCATTATTCTCTGCATCAACGGTAACGTCCATTTTATAATTGACATGTTGTTGCCATCTTTCAGGTTGAGAAAATGAAATCAAACTGATGCAAATAGCAATGATAGTGAGATAAAATTTCATGAAATATGTTTATTTCTTTTGATAAATACGAACATAATCGACTTCCATTCTTCTTGGCCATATATCAGTTGCAACACCTTTTTGTCCACCCCAGTTTCCTCCAACAGCCAGGTTCAATAGAAGATAAAATTTATTAGACAAAGGCCACACCTCATATCCGGTGTGTTCATTTTTAAAACTGTAATAATAGTTGTCGTCTATACCAATTCTAAGGCTGTCATTGTCCCACTCCATTTGATACTTGTGAAAAGCGGTGGAACAATCCGGCACATTGATTCTATTGGTTTTTTGTGTGCCGATGATGTGGTTGTATTTTTTGGTGTGAACAGATGCATGCACAACACCTTGGTCGTATCCAACATGTTCCATGATATCAATTTCACCATCATCAGGCCATTTCAACGGATTCGTGTTTGCTAACATCCAAATGGCTGGCCAAGTACCCAAGCCTGACGGTAATTTAGCGCTTACCTCAACTTTTCCGCTA
>CAYFLQ010000047.1:0-7426 GCA_964344065.1 uncultured Sphingobacterium sp.
CTTGCAACTCCAGAAACAACTGCATCAAATTCATCGCCCAAAAATTGCTTCATGAATTCAACTTGTTTGTACTTATTGGCAGCTCTCTCCGCTTCCATTGCAGCTCTTTCCCTTTCGCTTGAATGGATACATTTTTGTTCCATCTTTTTGTCGGCCGTTGGATCATTATCCAAGATGGATGTGAGCACACGATGTACTAAAATATCAGGGTATCGTCTGATGGGAGAAGTAAAATGGCAATAATGTTCAAACCCCAAGCCATAATGTCCAATATTTTTGGAGGTATACACTGCTTTGGCCATGGTTCTGATGCCCATCTGCTCCAATACCCTTTGCTCAGGCAATCCCTGAACCTTTGATAGCATCTCATTAAATGAACGAGCAATATCCTCTGGAGATTTGGTACTGAATGAATACCCATACTTTTTTGCAAACTCCACAAACGGTATTAATTTTTCTTCATCCGGTTGATCATGTATTCGATAAGGGAATGGGATGGGTTTATCGGAAACTTTGATCTTTGAAACTCGTTCTGCCACCATACGATTTGCCAACAGCATCAATTCCTCAATCAATTGATGCGACTCTTTGCTTTCTTTGATAACCACTCCAATGGGCGTTCCCTTTTCATCTAATTTAAATCTTACCTCTTGAGATGAAAAGTTAATGGCACCCTCTTTCATTCTTCTCGCTCTGAACTTTCTTGCAATATCATTCAGATGCAACACTTCTTTATCGTACAATCCGCTTCCAGATTCAATGATTTCTTGAACATCTTCATATGTAAATCGATGATTGGAATGAATCATTGTCCTACCCATCCAACAATCTTTGATATCACCTTTGGATGTTATTTGAAATACACAAGAATAGGTAAGCTTGTCCTCATGAGGCCTTAGTGAACAAAGTTCATTTGAAATACGTTCAGGCAACATGGGAACAACCCGATCTGGCAAATACACAGAAGTTGCCCTTTCATAAGCAGACAGATCCAAGGCACTATCCTCTTCAATGTAATAGCTCACATCTGCAATGTGCACTCCAATTTCAAGATTACCATTTTTCAAAATATGGTAACTGATGGCATCATCAAAGTCTTTGGCATCCGCTGGATCAATGGTAAAAGTCAAAATATCCCTCATGTCTCTCCTTTTCTTGGCTTCCATCACTGGAATAAGATCAGGAATACGAGAAGATTCTTCCATCACTTCATCTGTAAATGTCAGTGGGAAACCCTGTTGAATGAGGATCTCCTTCATTGCAAGGTCAGCTTCCTTATCCGGAGTAATAATCTCGACTACTTCTCCACGTGGACGTTTATCATTCTTTTCCCAAGCTACTATCTGCGCAATCACTTTTTGACCATCTTTTGCTCCATGTAACAAATTGCCTGGAATAAAAAAATCAGGAATAGGTTTGCTGGTATCGGGAATAAAAAAAGCAAAATCTTTGTTTACTTCCACTACTCCAACAAATTGCTTTTGTTTTCTCTCAATGATTTGAACTATTTCACCTTGCATCCTTCCAGACTTGGCATCACCCTTGGTAACCTCAACCCGAACAAGATCACCATGGAAAGCCTTGTTAAAATCATTGGGTTTTATTATCACATCTTTTTCCAAACCTTCCACCACCACAAAACCCATACCAGAACGCGTAATTTCTAAACGACCTTTATATAAGCTTGGCTGCTTTTTGTACTCCTTTTTTCTTTTCTTTTTATCTTTTTTAGCCATAAATATTATTAAGCAGCATCCGTATCACTTGTAAAATAAAAAGTGGAAGGATAGTTTAATATCATTTGATCAAACTGAGCCTGTTGATTGAATAGAAATTTCATGCTAATAGGCAAGACATACAATGGCATATCCATCACTCGATCTTTAAACTTGATAAGCCTAACAGCATCTTTATCTGTAGTAAGATACATTTTTTCGGATGATTGAATGAGATTAAATCTCATTTTCATATCATTGAGATCATCAATATTAAAGATGTGATGATCCCTGTAAAACAGTGCATCATAGGTTTTTGAAACTTCATGTATATAATCTGTCAGCGGCTCAGGATTGGCAATTCCACAAATCAATAATATTTCATCATTTTTTGTAAGCGGACGTTTTTCTTTGGTAACGATATGGTACGGCGTATCATATTCAATAGCAGTAAAAAAAAGATGCTGATGTGGGAGCAAGCCTAATTCAGATTTGATAGAAAGCGCTTCCTCATGCGTTAAGGATGCAGGACATTTGGTAACAATAATAATATTCGCTAATTGCGCACTGCTTTTTTGATCCCGAAGATCGCCTGTTGGTATAAAATAATCTCTTGTATAAAGATTTGAATAATCTGTGAGTAAAATATCTAAACCTGCTTTTATTTCACGGTGTTGAAATGCATCATCTAAAATAATCAATTTAGTATCCGGCCGATCATACAACAATTGTGGAACTGCTTCAATTCTCTTTTCACCTACCGCCACAGCAATTTCAGGATGAGATAAATGAAATTGCATAGGTTCATCACCAATTTCAATAGATGTTGAAAATTCATTGGCTAACACATAACCAGAGGTTCTTCTTCGATATCCTCTACTGAGGGTGGCAATAGCATAATGAGGTTTTAGTAAGCCAACCAAATAATCAACCATTGGCGATTTACCTGTTCCACCAATGGAGAGATTTCCTACACCTATAATGGGGATATTGAATTGAACACTCCCAATAATTTTCTTATCATACAGATAGTTTCGAAGAATAATAATTCCACCATACAACAATGCAATGGGAAATAAAAATAATCGAAATGAACGGAGATAAACGTTTTTAAAAAGCATAGACACATTCAGGTGTTATGCAAAAGTCGAGCTTTTTATCGAAGAAATCTACGTCTTCTATCTTAGGAACAGGCGGAAAAAAGGAAAGTCCGATTTTCACAATGTCTTCCCTGCAATGTGTTAAAAAACGGTCATAATATCCCTTTCCGTAACCAACCCGATCACCCTGTTCATCAAATGCCAGCAATGGAACAAATGCAATATCGATCAAGCCTGGGGAGATTTCAAGTCCAGTTTGGGGTTCCAGGATACCAAATTGATTTTCTTCAAAAATCATTTCATCATGTTGCATAAAATGATGCATGCTCATGTCGGAAGGATCGATTTTAGCATAGGATACTTGAAGTCCAAGATCTCTGAATTTCATCCAATCAACCATTGGTCCGGGATCTGGCTCATTGCTGGATGCTTTAGGAATATATGCATGCACAATTTGAGCATAAGGCAACACCATTTGTTGAAATTGAATCAACAACAAATCTTGCTTCACATTCAACGCTTTCTGTGATAATGTTTGCCGTTGTTGTTTATATATCCTGCGAGCCTCAGATTTCTTCATGATCCTTCGTGGTTAGGAGGACGATTGACAAATATGGAGAAAATGGTGGTGCCATACTTTCTCTCAGTTCTGTAAAAGGGAAATGTTTGGAAATTATTTCTGGGCGTATGCTCCAATACAAACCATCCATCTTGTCTCAGCAGTTCTTTTTCAAAAATCTGTTTTGGCAAATCTTCAATGTTTCCCAATGCATAAGGCGGACCTGCAAAAATAAAGTCATACTTATCTATACAAGATTGTATGTACTTAAAAACATCTGAAAAGACCAACTGCAATGGCTCTACACCTAATACAGATGCAGTTTTTTTAATAAAAGCATGCATGGCTGGGTCTTTTTCAACAATGGTAAGATCTCTTACCCCTCTGGAATATAATTCGTATGTAATGCATCCAGTTCCTCCAAATAAATCCAAGGTCTTTAACTGTTCAAGCGCTAAATTATTTTGAATGATATTAAATAATCCTTCTTTGGCAATATCGGTTGTAGGCCTTGTATGAGGCATATTTGCTGGAGGATTGATTCTTCTTCCACCCAATTCACCACTGATTATACGCATTGTAGAATATGAAGATGGGGTGTAAAAAAATGAGACGCTACTGTGAGATTTTCTTCAGTATTGAAATCATCAATAACAGATGGCTCCAATTGAATGTCAAGAATATATTTTCTTAATTCCTTCCAAGTGGAAGAATCTGCATCAATATGTCCACTGACCATTGTTTTCACAGAAGTCAAATCCATGTGGTGCTTTTCAAATAGATTTAATATTTGATAGATAGCATCTTCAGTAGTTTCATAATATACAGATTGGGCAAATTGTAATTGAGCCCCCTTTATTAGAACTATGGTAAGAAAATGAGGACTGAAATATAATTTCATGAAAGCATCCAGATCTTCTAAATAATTGTTGAAAATAGTAACCAATGCCAATGAAACAAAATGATGTGTTTTTGTTAGAGGAAATTTTTGCAGCATGAACTGATAAATAGATTTATCTATTCCATACACATTCACCAATTCCCACTTTTCAACAATATCATATTCGATATGGATATCATGCAAATCTCCTTGAATAGATTTATAAATAGTTTCAGAAAGATGTGCTTTAAAAAATGTATCAGGCACCAAACTATGGTCGGGTGTGTTTGAAATCAAATGCACGTCAGAAAAATGAAAATGCTTAAAAGTTTCGCTCTCTAAAATATATTCAAGCGTATATGCATCTACTCCATCCTTTAGGGTATACACTTCCACATGCAAAACAGTCTTGTTTTCATCATAGACCAATACAGTGAGATAGTAACTGCCATACTCAACACATAAATGACAGTTGCCGGTTCCCAATGTATGGGAATTTGAACTATACTGAAATGATGGTTGAACAAGGTGTTGAAGCATAGAACAAATTTAATGCTTTTGAGTATGAATCGGATGACCAGAATGACTTACTTTGCCGCCAGTTTGAACAGTTCCCATGACCCAGAGCTTAAAATTAGAAGTTAGCTATAAACAAATCCTTCAGATGTCGCTGCCCATCAGCTTTGCGATACTGGTTCCACAGTTTAATTTTCTTATCAATAGTTTTTTTCTATCTCAACTTGGCGAGGGATATCTAGGCGCATCTGGGGTAACTGGAGTATACTATTTAATTTTTTCTGTGATTGGCTTTGGACTCAACAATGGCTTACAGGCATTGATTTCAAGGAGAGCAGGTCAAGACAGATTAAAGGAAATCGGTGAACTCTTTATACAAAGTGTATATATCAGTTTTATTATTGCCATTTTCGGAATTTTAATAACACATACACTTGCTCCCATTGTATTCAAAAAATTTACCAATGAAATCATTTATCAACCAACGATTGATTTTCTAAAAATTAGAATTTGGGGATTGCCATTTATTTATATCAAATGAGGAATGGCTTGTTGGTAGGTACCAATCAAAGCAAATTACTGGTGTATGGAACCTTGGCAGAAACCATTTCAAATATTGTATTGGATTATGGTTTGATCTTCGGCCATCTTGGCTTGCCAAAAATTGGTTTCAATGGGGCTGCTTATGCCAGCATCATCGCTGAATGTATAGGCATGGTTGTTGTTTTTCTCGTTATTGGCATCAAGGGAATGTCTGAAAGATTTGGACTTTTTGAAAACTTGAAATTCAATTGGGCTGTAACCAAAACGATTCTTATTCAATCTTCTCCATTGATTTTACAATATGCTATTAGCATCGTAAGCTGGGAATTCTTTTTTATTCTTGTTTCCCATGATGGAAGTCTTGCGTTAGATGTAAGTCAGGTGATGCGATTGATGTTTGGATTTTTTGGAATCTTTATTTGGGCATTTGCAGCTACATCCAATACAATGGTATCCAATATCATAGGCCAGGGAATGCATAATAAAGTGTCTCTGCTCATCAAAAAAATCATTACCCTCAGCCTGGGTTCTACATTGATTATCTTCATACCAGTTCAACTGTTTGCAAGTCAAATTCTTGGGCTTTTCAATCCCGACCCTACATTTCTTGCTTTAGCAATTCCGGTATTCAGGGTAGTGTGTACTGCAATTATCTTTATGTCTGTGTCCACTATTTGTTTGAATGCAGTTACAGGAACAGGTAACACAAAAATCAATCTGTTGATTGAAGTCTTTACCATCATTCTCTATTGCATATACATTTATACTGTAATGGAAGTGTACAATCTTTCGATTGTGTGGGGATGGGGATCAGAATGGGTATATTGGTTATCGATATTTACCTTATCCTTTCTCTATTTGAAAAGCGGAAAGTGGAAAAAAGGGAGCAATATATAAACAGCGCACTTACTCAGCTGCTGCTCCTCCAGTTGGTTTCTTTTTATGCGTCTTGGGAGCTATCACCATCAGCATTCTCTTTCCTTCCAACTTAGGCAATCCTTCAACTTGACCAATTTCAGCCAAGCGTTCTGCAAATTTAAGCAACACCAACTCACCCCTCTCTTTGAATTGGATGGCGCGGCCTTTAAATTGAACGTATGCTTTTACCTTATTCCCTTCTTTGAGGAAGTTTTCAGCGTGACGGGCTTTGAAATCAAAATCATGATCGTCAGTACCAGGAGTGAAACGAATTTCTTTTAATTCAGCCGTTTTACTTTTGGCCTTCATCTCCTTTTCCTTACGTTTCTTGTCGTATAGAAATTTATTATAGTCGATTACCTTACAAACAGGAGGATCTGCCTGCGGAGAAATTTCAACCAAATCAAGTTGTTGCTGCTGAGCAATTTTTAATGCTTCCTGTGTTGAATAAACACCCATGGTCACATTGTCGCCAACTAATCTAACTTGTGGTACTCTGATGAAATGATTGATACGATGTTCTGCTTCTTTTCTCGGTGCAAACTTACCTCTTGGTCCACCTGAACCTTGGTAATTGGGTCTGTTTGGTAATGCCATAGTCTTGTACAACTATCCTGACGGCAACAGGAGGAAGTTGTTATTTCTTCTTTTAAAATTTAGATTGAATGCCGATGTTGAATTTCGGATGTTAAGGTAGTTAATATTTCTGAAAGCGCGAACTGACCAGCATCACCTTTGCCTTGGCGTCTAACTGAGACCACACCTTCGTTCTGCTCTTTTTCACCAATCACAAACATATATGGCACTTTCAATAATTCGGTATCCCTGATTTTCTTGCCAATCTTCTCACCCCTGTCATCCAATTCTGCCCTGATACCCAAATTCAACAATTTCTGGGTTACTTCAGATGCATATTGATTAAACTTATCACTGATTGGAAGCACTTTTACTTGAACAGGCGCCAACCAAAGAGGGAATTTACCAGCATAGTGCTCCAAAAGAAAACCAATAAATCTCTCATGAGTACCTAAAGGTGCTCTGTGGATGATCAATGGAGTTTCAGACTGATTTTCGCGGTTTGTATACTGTAAACCAAATCGTCTGCCTTGTGCAAAATCAACCTGATTGGTTGCCAAGGTAAATTCTCTTCCAATAGCACTCCAAATTTGTACATCAATCTTTGGTCCATAAAAAG
>CAYFLQ010000047.1:7436-9218 GCA_964344065.1 uncultured Sphingobacterium sp.
GACATATGGAATATTGGAATCAATCAACACCTTGCGAACCATTTCCTCCGTTTCTTTCCACAACTCAGGTTCATTGATATATTTTTGTCCAAGTTTCGCTGGATCATGCAAGCTCAAACGCATCACATATTTATCAATTCCAAATATGTTGAAATATTTGATATACATATCATTCACCGCCTTGAACTCTCTCGCAAAATCTTCTTTAGCACAATATATATGTGCGTCATTCATGTGCAAACATCTCACACGCATCAATCCAAACAACTCACCACTCTGCTCATATCGATAGCAGGTTCCATATTCTGCCAATCGCAAAGGCAAATCTTTATATGATCTGCTTTCAGCTGAGAAAATTTTATGGTGATGAGGACAATTCATTGCCTTTAGGTAGTACTTAACACCCTCCAGTTCCATGGGAGGATACATACTATCTTGGTAGTAAGGCAAATGCCCACTTGTCAAATACATGCTTTCTTTTGCAATATGCGGAGTGACTACACGCTTGTATCCTGCAGCCAATTCAGTCTCTTTTGCTAATTTTTCCAGCTCTTCAATGATGATGGTACCATTGGGCATCCAAAGAGGCAAACCAGGACCAACATCATCATCGAACGTAAAAATGCCTAACTCTTTACCAAGTTTTCTATGATCTCTTTTCTTCGCTTCCTCTAACATGGTGATGTGCTCATCCAATTCTTTTTGATTGGGAAAACTTACACCATATATCCTTGTGAGCTGTTTATTTTTTTCATCGCCTTTCCAATAAGCTCCTGCAATTGAAGTAAGCTTGATGGCTTTGATAAGTCCAGTATGTGGAATATGCGGACCTCTGCACAAATCAGTAAACTCGCCTTGGGTATAAAAAGTAATCTCACCGTCATTCAATCCAGCCAATAAATCTAACTTATACTCATCTCCTTTTTCGGTGAAATATGCAACTGCATCTGCTTTTGAAATCTCTTTTCGGATATACTCACTGTTTTTCTTAGAGAGTTCATCCATCTTTTTTTCGAGCGAATGAAGTTCTTCTTCAGAAATATGTCTTCCCCCCAAATCCATGTCATAGTAAAATCCTTTGTCGATCGCAGGACCAACCCAAAATTTTACACCAGGAAAAGTAGATTCTACAGCTTCTGCAAGCAAGTGAGCGGATGAATGCCAAAAAGTAGATTTTCCATCTGCATCTTCCCAAGTCAATAGTTTGATTTCACAATCCTTATTCAACGGAGTAGATGCATCCTTTACAACACCATCTACAGATGCAGCAATGACCTTTTTTGCCAGTCCCTCTGCAATACTTTTAGCTATGGCCATTGGAGTTATTCCTTTAGCATAGCTTCTCACTGCTCCATCTGGAAACCTAACATTGACCATGGTTTGAAGTAGATTTTACTGATTTTTGAGACTGCAAATTTAACGAACTATTGGGTAAGGCCAGCTTCAATTCGGGATAATTTGCGGTTGAACTTTAAAAAATGTAGCATTTGAACAGAATTCTACTCAAGTTTTTAACAATTACTGCAATTTTTCACCTGCTGAGCTCAGCAGATTCTGGAGTCTATGCCCAGAAGTTAAGTGGACAATGGATTGGAAGCTTTACTTCCAAATCTGATCCTTCAGAAGCACAGACAGAATATGTGTTAGAAATTGAAGTTTCTGGTAGCACCATCACTGGTTACTCATACACCTACTTTCCCATAGCAGGAAAAAGGTATTTTGTGATATGTAAGTTGAGAGGCAATTATGAATCAGGGAGTAAATCACTCACCATAACTGAAA
>CAYFLQ010000048.1:0-9142 GCA_964344065.1 uncultured Sphingobacterium sp.
TCATCAAATCTGTGCTGCCTAGAATTTATTATGGTAGGGCTGTAGAGTTGATTTATGAATTACAATATGATCAGGCACAACAATTGCTCAAGCTTTTAAATACATTTACTCAATCGAATTTTTATCATTTGTCCATTTTTTGGATGGGAGAGGTTGAGTTTAGAAAAAACAACTACGGCACTGCATCAAAATATTTTCAGCAATTTTTACAATCCCCTGGAAATGGTTCGGGTGATGCAAATGAGCTGAATGCATATTATAATCTTGGTTATTGTTATTATGAATCAGAGGAGTATAAAAAAGCCTACCCTTATTTCGAAAAAGTCTATCAGATTGATAATGATATCCTTGATCCTAGAATCAGAGAAGCAGTGTTGAGAGCGGCTGACTGTTATTTTATGGATAAGAACTTCTCAAAGGCTAAGTCACTGTATAGTAAAGTAATGGAGACTGCTGGATTTGGAGTTGATTATGCCACTTTTCAACTTTCCTTGATTGAAGGAATCAGATCTACCACCAACAAAATTAATTTGCTAAAGGATGCAGTTCAAAAGCACAGTCAATCTCCCTATATTAATTTAATGATGATGGAGTTGGCTGATACGTATATGTCTGAAGAGAATTTTGAAGAGGCAATTCCTGCTCTTAAGAAACTTGCTGCAGTAATTGATAAAGAGGATGAATTATTGCCTGTTACCATCTTGAAATTAGGGATTGCTTATTACAACATCGATCATGCTGAGGAGGCCATCAAGCAATACAATGTTTTGATCAAAGAATTTCCCAGTTCACCTCAAGCAGCAGAAGCTTTAGAAAATGCCAAACTCCTTTACTTGGAAGATGGTAAAATTGATGATTATCAGCATTTTTTAGAGTCAGCTGGTAAGTCGATCAGCTCAGTTGAAAAAGATTCATTGACGTATCGGTATATTCAAAATGCATATGCAATTGATCCTTCAGCTGCTATTTTAGGAACACTAGAAAGCTATATCAGTCAGTATCCGAGTGGTTTGTATATTTCAAATGTATTGGCGTTAAAGGCAGAGGTACAATTGAAGTCAAAGGCATTTGCTGCAGCAGCAAAAACATTTGAAGAAATCGCTTCAAAAGGAGCGGGACCTCTACAGGAAAAATCAATTATCAACGCTGCAAAACTTTATTTTATTGATTTAAAAGATTACACATCTGCTGTAAGGAGTTACCAAAAACTTGTAGAGGTAACAAACAACCCCTCTCTTCAATTAGAAGGATACAGAGGAGTCGTTAGGTCACTTTATGCTTTACAATCCTATGAGCAATCAGCTGATTGGGTTAATAAATTAATGTCTAATCCAACTGCAGTTAAAGAAGACTCAGCTTTATCTTATTTGATGTTGGGTTATGTATGGCAAGCAAAGAAGGACTATCAACAATCCAGCTCATATTTCCGTTCGTCTGCGTTGATATCATCCAATACTTTAGCATCTGAGGCTTGGTATCAGATTGCTAATAATCTTTTTTTAAGCAATCAATTTGTAGATGCTGAAAAAGAGGCAATTCATGCCATTGAAGAAGGCGGATCCAATGAGAAATGGATTACAAGGGCTTATATGCTTTTAGCAGACTTGTTTATTGTTCAAAAAGACTATTTCAATGCAAAAGCAACCTTGAAAAGTGTAATTGAACATTGTAGCATTGTTTCCTTGAAGAATGAAGCAACAGAAAAATTAAAGATTGCTGAAGCTGAAGAAAAATCATCTAACAAAAAAAGTGAGAAGAAATAAATCCATCATACTATCCTTGTGTATATCCATCTTTATTTCTAAAGAGGGTTTTACTCAATTGGTCAAAGACAAAAAAGAGGAAATTAATATTACTTCCACTTTTAAGCCAAGTATCATACCATCATCCAAAATTGAATTTCGTCCTGAATCTCTTACCAGAGACACTTCTGCATACAAGTTAAAATACAGTCCCGTTAAACTATCATTCACCACTCCCATGAGCGGTTTTACGATAAAGCCATTGGCATATTTACCAAAACCCACTGAAATGGACAGCACCCAATTGTCACTTCGATTGGGATATGGTAATTTGAGTTCGCCCGATGCAAGTGTAAGTTATGCTTCAATAAAGCAACAACAAAGTGTGAGTGCACATGCTGATTTTTTATCCATGAAGGGAAAATTGCCATTTCAGCATCACTCGATTGGAAACATCGGATTGAATTACAAGCAGCGTGTATCTGAAAATTATCAATATAAATTTGCTGCCAATATCAAAGACTACAATTACATGACCTATGGATTTGAAGCAAATCCCTCTATCCCTTTACTTGAACTCGATTTAAAACAACATTTTACCAACTTCAATGTGATGGCTAACTTGACCAATGTAGCAGGAGAAGAAGGTAGGGTCAGTGTAGAACCTATTTTGAAGTTCGATTACCTGACAACCAATTATAGGTTCAATAGCATCGCTGGATCTCTTACTTTTCCAATTCAATATAAATGGAAAAAAAATATTGCTTTTAAATCAATCGCTTCTATAGATTGGATACATGCAAGTTATTACTCAAAAACACCTTCGAACAACGTATTGATAAAAATGCCATTAGGAATGGATGTAGGTGTAAACAAATGGATCTTAGATATGAATCTGTTTCCAATATACACTGGAAATAAAGTAAACATATTACCCAATGCCGTTTTCCATTATACACTCAACAAGGATCGATCTTCATTGAAAGGCGGATTTAAATCAAATTACGAAATCATATCTCCGTATAAACTGCTTTTATATAATCCATTTGTTCGCCCAGTTGTTAATATGCCTGTGTATCAGCAACAATCTATTTTTCTAGGATTGGAATCGTACAATACAAACGGCTTTTCTATTCAAGGACAGGCAGGATATGTATTTCATAAAAATCTACCATTGTATGTAAATGGGGGCATTTTAGGAAAAGATTTTCTGCCGCTATTTGAATCATCTGTGAAGACAATTGAACTTTCTTCACAATTAAGCTATGCTGTGAGTTCCAGCCTGAAATTCAGTACTGATTGGAAGTTTACTCACTTTACACAGCAAGCAAGTTATACAAAAGCATTTGGTCTCTTGCCTTTTGATATGAAACTAGGCTTTAATTGGATGCCAATTTCTTCGTTAACGCTAAACTTTAACACGAATCTTTGGACCGGCGCTTATGCAAAGAATCCTATTACTACAGCAGTCATAAAAATGAAGACCGTAGCAGATATTAATCTTGATTTGAATTATAAATTGAATCAAAAATGGGGATTGTGGATTGATTTGAATAATATTGCGAATATTCAATATCAGCGTTGGAACCAATATACGGCATATGGATTCAATTTTAAAGGTGGGTTGAAATATATTTTGGGTACAACATCAAAGAACTAAAATGCAATTGGATTTATCAAAGTGGTTGCTTAAATACTTTTCACTCAATGGCAGTGTCACTGTTCCTGGTTTAGGAAAATTAACACTGGTACGTGTTCCATCCACAAATGATTTCGCAAATAAACTTTTTTATCCTCCACTATACAGGTATCGATTTGAGTCTAATTCAGCTGATTTGGATGAGGGGGTATTAAGATATTTAAAGTTCAATCTTCAAGTATCAGATGAACAGTTAGAACAACTCATACATGTATTTACAAATGAAGTTGGCACACTTTTGGCGCAAACAGGTGAAATTCATTGGGAAGGATTGGGTTTGTTTCAGCAGATAAACAATGAAATTGTTTTTACTCCATCCAATACTGAGGTTGCTTTGCTGGATGAAGTTAAATATGAGCATGTAGTCAGAGATACTTATTCTCATGAAGTATTAACAGGCGATCGCATTCAACAATCAGAGGATCTTCAGGCATATTTTGAAGATCAAAAATCTACTCAATCGATCGAGCATTGGAAAATATTTTCTTTGGTTATTGTTTTGCTCACTGTAGCATTGTTGGTGGCTCGTTTTATGCAAGGTGATTTTCATCCAACCGATTCAAGAGTCGATCGTATCAAATTCAAGCAAGAGAGCAGCACTTATAACTTGATAAAATCCTTTTGATGAACTGCCCAATTTGTGAACATGATGCATCAGGCGTATTGCTGAGTGTAAAGGATTACACTGTCTCAAACCAAATATTTGAATTGGTCAAATGTAATTCCTGCGGATTTGTATTTACCAATGATCCTCCCAATGAGTTTGAAATTGGTAAATATTATCAATCTGATGCCTACATCTCACACACAAACAGCCATGAGGGTTTCTTCAATAAAATCTATCAATCCGTTAGAAAATTATCCATTCGTCAGAAATTGAAATTGATCCAACAATTCAGTCATAGGCATACTGGGTCGGTGTTGGACTATGGTTGTGGAACTGGATCTTTTTTACATTATATGAAAGATAATGGATGGAATGTAACAGGAATAGAGCCTGATCCATCTGCGCAAGAAAAAGCTTCAAAGCTTATTTCAGAAAAAATCCTTCCACCTGCTGCTTTATCAGCCCTTGAATCCAATCATTTTGATGTGGTCACGCTTTGGCATGTTTTAGAACATGTGCATTCATTAAAAAATGTGATAAAGGAATTGAAGCGTGTCTTAAAAAAGGGCTCCATTTTAGTCATAGCGGTTCCTAATCATACTTCATGGGATGCACAACATTATAAAGAGTATTGGGCAGCATATGATGTTCCTAGACATTTATATCATTTTAGTCCTATGACCATGCACCAATTGCTGAAAAATGCTGGATTTGAAAAACGTGTAGTAAAGCCAATGTGGTTTGATGCATTTTATGTGAGCATGTTAAGTGAAAAGTACGCGCACGGGAAAATCAATATGATAAGGGCTTTATGCTACGGATTGGTTTCTAATATAAGGGCATTCATCAATCCAGGAACCTGCAGTTCTCAGATCTTTATTTACCAGAAACAGGATGATTAAGAATTTCAGTGGCTTTTAAAAATGTTTTGTCTTCAGCATTCAAGATGTAATTAAATCCATTTTGTTTCCAGACCATTCTTCCTATAATTGCTTTTATTCTTCCTTTGATAAACAATATTTGATCTGGACTGAATTTTTTGATAACGGCTGGCTGACCTGTTTCTCTGAGTAAATCTGTAAATGCAATTTGATCAAGTTTGAACCCCGATTGATAATTTTCAATGGTTTTGAATTGTTTAATTTCAGATTGGTGTTGCATGAAATATTTGAATGCAAATGATGTCAAAATATTATTTCTAAAGAAAATATTCAAATTGGAATCAAGTGCCAGTTGCTCCATAGGAACAAATACATCTGGCGTTATGCCACCTCCTCCAAATAGTTTTTTTCCTGCTTTTGAAGTCACATAATTTCCTTTTTGAATGTTATTGCTATCAGCAGATTGTGAAGATGGATGATGGTATCTTTCCATCACTTCTGCCGAGTAATTTTGAAGACCTTTATCATAGGGTTTTTGTATGCTCCTGCCCAAAGGAGTATAGTATCTAGCAGTAGTGAGTCGCAATGCAGATCCATCAGACAAGGTGAACTGTTCTTGAACAAGGCCTTTGCCAAAACTTCTTCTGCCAACAATGGTTGCCCTGTCTAAATCTTGAAGTGCTCCAGCAATGACCTCACTGGCAGATGCAGATCCTTCATTGATCAGTACAACAATTTCGCCATCTTCAAAAATTCCTTTTCTTCTCGACTTGTATTCTTTCTTGGGGTTCTTTAATCCTTCTGTATACACGATCATCTGGTCTCCACCCACTAACTCATCAATGATGTCTATTGCTTCCTCTAAAATTCCTCCTCCATTATCTCTCAAGTCCAACACAAGTTTTTTCATTCCTTTGGATGTCAGGCTCTGTAAAGCTTCTATAAATTCTTTGTAAGTATTGTTGGAGAATCGATTCAATCGAATATATCCTTTGGTCTTATCGATCATATAAAAAGCTTCCAAAGAAGGCATTGGAATGAAGTCTCTGGATATATTTTTAGAAATAATTTTATTACCTCTGTACAGTTGAAGCTTTACCTGAGTGCCTTTTGGCCCTTTTACCCATTTTTTAAATTCATCACTATTTTTTAGTCCGATGGCATTGTGGGCATCCACGTTGAGAATTTGATCACCTATTTCTAATCCTGCTTGAGAGGAGGGACCTCCTTCTACAACACTCATTACATGAACTGTATCATGTAGTATATTAAACTCAATTCCTATACCTTGAAAACTGCCTTCCAGGTCTTCGTTGACCTCAGTAAGTTGTTGATGTGGAATAAAAATGGAGTGGGGGTCAAGCTCGTTTAACATAGAGAGGATGGCAGCATTGGACAGTTTTTCTGTGTTTACAGAATCAACATACCGATCTTCAATAATTTGAAGCACTTCACTTTCAGCATTATTGGTAGCAACGCCAAAAAAACTTTTCGTATTTGGCATATTGCTATGTAATTTGTAACCAATAAACATTCCAAGTATAATTGCAACAGAAAAAAATACAGGGTAAAATATGTTGATTTTATGCTTGTCCATGGAATAATTAAATTGTTTTATATATACAAAGTTCCTGAATTCATTTGAGATATGGATGATTCAATTTTAATTGCTGATAGCGGAGCCACTAAAACTGCTTGGGTATATCTTGAAAAAGGTAAAGTAAAGAGATTTACTACAGCTGGCATAAGTCCATATCACATGACTCAACCTGAGATTGAATCATTGGTTAAGAAAGAATTTCCTAAAAAAATACTTTCTGCAACCATTTCAAGCATTTACTATTATGGCACTGGTTGTAAAACATCCGCAAAAGCAAAGATGGTATCAAAAGCTTTGCAACATCATTTTGGCGATGCACGTATACACGTAACACATGATTTGATGGGTGCCGCTATAGCTACCTGTGGAAATAATGCTGGAATCGCCTGTATTCTTGGAACAGGTTCCAACTCCTGTTATTTCAATGGCAAAAAAATTCTATCCAATTCACCCGGATTAGGTTATGTATTGGGCGATGAAGCCAGTGGAGCCTATTTTGGGAAAATGCTTGTTCAGCATTTCCTTTATAAAAAAATGGATCTTGTTTTAGAAAAGGCTTTTGTAAAAGCCTTCAAAACCTCTAAAGAGGAAATTCTACACAAGGTGTATAAAGAACCTTTCCCGAATAGGTATCTTGCGCAATTTGCAACATTTTTATCAGCGCATCGTGGACACTATATCATTGAGAATATCATTGAGGATGGATTAAGAGAATTTTTTGGCACTCATTTGATCAGATATCCACAGATAGATAAATTGCCCATACATTTCGTGGGCAGCATTGCCTTTCATTTCAAAGATAAAATTGACGAACTTTGCATGGTATATGGATTTCAATTAGGACAAATCCTGAAAGATCCTATGAACGGTTTGAAAACTTATCATCAACTCAACAGTGGATCAAAAAAGAAATAAAACAACAGAGCTTGCATCTCATTATCGCCATTTAGAAAAAATGAGTGTAGGTGAAATTATTGCACATATCAACAAAGAAGATCAATCTGTTCCATTCGCAGTTGAAAAAGCAATCCCACAAATATCTCCATTGATAGAAGTCATTGCAGATAAAATGTTGGCTGGTGGAAGACTTTTTTACATAGGTGCTGGAACCAGCGGAAGATTAGGAGTAGTGGATGCTTCTGAATGCCCTCCGACTTATGGGATTTCACCTGACAGAGTGATAGGAATCATAGCTGGAGGAAGAAATGCAATGTTCTATGCTGTTGAGTTTGCTGAAGACGATCTTTTACAGGCTTGGAAAGATTTAAATGAATATGAAATCAATGAAAATGATGTGGTGGTGGGAATTGCAGCTAGTGGGTCAACGCCATATGTTTTAGGCGGATTAAAAAAATGCAGAGAAAACGGCATTGTTACAGGCTCCATATCTTGCAATTTTCAAGCTGAAATATCTGCAGAGGCAGATTTTCCTATTGAAGTAGAGGTTGGACCTGAGTTTGTTACTGGAAGCACCAGAATGAAAAGTGGCACTGCTCAGAAGTTAATCTTGAATATGATTTCAACAGCTGTGATGATTCAGCTGGGCAGGGTAGAAGATAATAAAATGGTCAACATGCAGTTGACCAACGAAAAATTAATCGCGCGAGGGACCAAGATGTTAATGGAAAAAATATCCTTGAATTCCATGGATGAGGCAAAAGAACTGTTGTTGAAATACGGAAGTGTGAAAAAGGCCATGGAAGTGTGGAAGAGGGATCATCATGCATGACATTGAACCATATTATAACTGGCGACATCTTTACATTGCTGATGAGGATAAGCTTTCTCCGTTTTTTGGGAGAATGTATTCAGAATTTGAATTTACACAAACTGTTTACAATTACTATATCCATCCACAATGGGATGATTTTGGCTCACAAACACTGTATTTGAAGATACTCTATGTAGATTATGATGCAGGGTTTTGTATTATAGAGTTTATTGGAGAGTGGAATGATGCGATCGAAAACGATGTAATGACTTTGAAAAGAGAGGTCGTTGATAAAATGCAGGTACATGGGATTTATAAATTCATCCTCATAGGAGAGAACATATTGAATTTTCACAGCAGTGATGATTGTTATTATGAGGAGTGGTATGAAGATGTTCAAGAAAAAGGGGGGTGGATCGTCATGCTGGGATTGCCTGAACAGTCGGCATACGACTTCAAAAAAACCGGAATCCACCGGTTTGTTGAACTTTTGACGCTGCTTGAATGGAGGCCTTTTACACCATCCAATCTTTTCAATAAAATTGACAATTTGATACTCAAACGTTTAGGCGAATAAATAAAGTTTGTGACGTAACTTTGCCCAACAAATTTTAGAAACCCCGTCTATGAATTGGAGTCAACTTTTCACCTCTTCCATCGGAAAAAAGCTGGTTATGGCATTGACAGGATTTTTCCTGGTGGTTTTTCTCTTGGTACACTGTTACATCAACGCAAATGTTTTGTTTTCCAATGCAGAAGAAAATTTTAACAGAGCTGCTCACTTTATGGGAAGCAACATTCTGATTCGCATCATGGAAATTGGCTTGTTCCTTGGTTTTATTTTACACATTGTTCAAGGATACAAGCTTGAATTGCAAAACAGATCCTCTCGAAAAAGCAGA
>CAYFLQ010000049.1:0-3398 GCA_964344065.1 uncultured Sphingobacterium sp.
GATTATTTCCCTTTTGTACAACCTACAATTTGATTATATAATAATTGACTACATTTAGTAAAACGTTCATATTCATGGAAGTACATCACCCACACCACATAAGCCATAAGAAAAAATGGAATGAATATATCATTGAATTTATCATGCTTTTTGTTGCTGTTTCCTTGGGATTTTTTGCAGAAAATCTAAGAGAACAGCAAATTGAAAAGCACCGTGAGATATCTTATCTGCAAAATGTGCACGAAGATTTACAGCTTGATTTTCAAACCATTGATACGGTTGTTATTTCAAATAGGGTGCGTTTGGCTGCACTCGATTCTTTATTTACAGGATTAAAATCAAAAAATATTACCAATGAAGAAGTATATTATTACATACGAAATTTAGCATTGAGATCGACATTTGAAGGTTCACATGTTGGTTTTGATCAGATAAAATCTGCTGGTGGTTTAAGAATGATTAAAAACAAAGAAATTACGGCTGGAATCCAACAATACGAAAAGACATTATCATCCATAGAAAAATTAGAAGAGTTACGCGATCGAACATTGGAGCAAGGTAGATTTAATATGGCTCGTGTGTTAGACGCAAATGTTCTTTACGAAATGTCTATTCATCAATCAGATGGTATTATGAGATTTCATCAACCCGAAAAGGCTGATAATATTTTACAAAAAGATAAGGCGTCTCTAAATGAGCTATTGAATTTAATAGCTACAGGATTAAATTCCAATCGTTATATTACTTCACTCCTGATTACATTGAATAAAACAGGCAAATCTTTGGATGATGCCATCATCAAAGAATATGGAGAGAGTATGCATTGATCGATTTATTTCATTCCAAATAGTAAAGGGAAAATAAACGCAACCACTGCTGCCCATACACTGTAAACCGGTAAGAAAATGGCGATAGTTTTTTCTACACTTGAAGTCTCCTGTTTGTATTTGAGCACCTTAAACAGTTGATAGCTAACAGCTACAAGATTCAACAATATCAACAGGTTGCTTCCAAGTACTGCAATTCTATTTGGACTGATACCATAAGTAGAAAGTCTGAAGGCAATTGCCGAGATAGCAATACCACTGTCAATGATTGCTAACAGAGATAATGCCAACAGTAACATTAAATGCCATCTGTTACCTACTCCTTTTGACACTTCTGTTAATGAAAAAAGAATGATGGCCATTACACCAATGAGCATCGCATTAAACACCAATAAATATTCTCTGTCATTGTAAGGATCTTTCCCAGTTGTAATCACTGCAATTAAAAATACACTTAACATGATCAACACCAACGGTGAAAATATTTTTGCGATGATGGGAGATACTTTTCCAACCAGTTGAGGATATTGACGAACCAGAATGGTTGATAATATTGGAATCGCAGGCAATCCCCATCTCACAACATAATTTGCAAAAAATTCCTGGATGTTCACTCCAATTAATAAAAATAAATTGATGGTGATGGCAGTAAATAATGCTCCCGATAATGCAATTACTGCAGACATTACAATTAAATCTCCATTGAAACGAAGAAATCCAATGCGCTTTGCAGGATTATTAAACTCATTGCCTGTGAAAGTGAACCCAACAATCGACCATAAAAAAATGGGTAAATGAATACAAGCAAGTATAATGGTCTGGCTGTTATTATTGTTTGGTAAGAAATTGATATATACTACTGAAATAATAAAAATCCCTATCGGAACAAGCAGCCGTTTGATGTCGATTTTTTCTTTCCATGCAAAGAAAAATAATATCATTTCAAAAAAGATGAATCCAATATTTCTTGACATGAAATGGTCTAAGTCCCAATTAAAAATGGTTGGCAGTTTTGCAATACATCCAGCAATAAAAATCGCAATCGTTGCAAAAATGACATCGTTTTTGGAAAGAATAAAATGCTCTTCCTGTTTGTAGTTCAATCTTTCATCCCAAGCTTTTGCCAATGGGTAGGCCTCCACTGATGGGAGTACATTTTTAAGAGCATTAGAAAATGCTGAATTATTTTTTCTATAAAGCATCTCTAAGGCATGAGCATCTTCAATATGTTGTATGATTTTTTCCTCCAATGGATTAGACATGGTATTTGTTTTAATTATTTGAATTTTTAATTAATTGTTCAAGAGCATTCAGATGTTCAATGAATGATTTTTTACCAAGTTGAGTTGCAGAGTAAGTTGTATTTGGTTTCTTTCCAATAAACTGTTTTTGTATTTTGATGTATTCACTTTTTTCAAGTGCATTGATGTGACTTGCAATATTCCCATCTGTAACATTCAGTTGTATTTTCAATGTATTGAAGTCTACAGCATCATTGACCATTAACACAGACATGATCCCAAGTCGAACCCTGCTTTCAAACGATTTATTTAATTGGTCAATTACTGTTTTCACTTCTCATTATTTGAGTAAATGAAAATGCCATATATAATATGCAGCACACCAAATCCCATTGCCCAACAAATCAACCCTAGATCCATCCAATACATGCTAATAAGTCCGAGTATAATTTCTAGTATTCCTAGGCTACGAATTTGATCTATAGAATACTTGCTCGCATTGACCAATGCCAGTCCGTAGAAAATTAAACTTGCAGGAGCCATCAGTAATATCTGATTTTTTACAATAAGTATAGAGCAAACAATAACTCCTGTTATAAAAGGTATTAGCAGATTGATCAACACTCTTTTGGAAGTTTGGTCCCAAATTGGGGTATTAACTTTTGTTGCTTTTTTATATGCAAATACACATTCAACTAGGGTAGACAATACAAAAACAATCAGCGCATCTTTCAGTAGATAGCTAAGTGCATCGAAATTGGGGCCTCCATCTTCATTCAACAATATTCTTGTATAGCCACCTTGCAATGGGTTGTATTTGAATTGAATGCAGAATGCTGCCATTCCCAATAAGGCTATTAGGCCAATGATAATACCAGCTAATCCACTGAAAGACAAGAATTTAGATGATCTTTCCATCATCTTTCTCATGTCTTTTATTGCATCCAATTGTTCTTGAGTGCTGCTCATATAATCAACTGATTTAGTTTATTAAAAGTACTTTGAAATGCAAAGTAAATCAATTTTTTTGTCATTGAGCCAATATTTTTAATTTTTTTCAGTGGGAAGGCAGAAAGCAAAAGTGAATATTGTTGTACGATATCACTTATTATTTTCTTGCATGGGATTCATCCTTTGACAGCTATCGTATTTACCAAACCAATGGTATCTGTTTTTTGCAATGAGTTGGTATCCTTTGTTGCGAATGGATGTAGGAAAAAACTTTAATAAGCCGTTTAAGATTTTAAATGGAATAGACATGTTTGAAAGTATGATGGAAACTGCATCTGTGTAGGCAAAAAGTTTTCCATCACTGGTTTCCAGGATAACT
>CAYFLQ010000049.1:3408-6797 GCA_964344065.1 uncultured Sphingobacterium sp.
CTTATACTATATATGATTTGACATTAATGTGGAAATTCAAACATGCTCAAATCAAAGCTGGTGTTAATAATTTAACAGATCAAGTGTATTTCACAAGAAGAGCCACTGGTTATCCTGGACCTGGCTTAATGCCAGCTGATGGCCGGACATATTTTTTCACGATCGGTTATAAATTTTGAATTTCAATTTACCCTTTGACAGCTATCGTATTTACCAAACCAATTGTATCTGTTTTTTGCAATGAGTTTGTATATTTTGTTGCGAATGGATGTTGGGAAAAATGTTACGAAGCTATTTAAGATTCTAAATGGCAAAGACATATTTGAAAGTATGATGGAAACGGCATCCGAGTATACAAAAAGTTTTCCATCACTGGCCTCCAAGATAACTGTATCTGAGTAGTTATCAGGAATATGAATGGTTGCGAATTGCAGTGGAGTATAGTTGAATGTTCCCTTTTTTGAATATTTGATAGTCAGTTTTATAAATCCTGAACAAAGTTTGCAGTATCCGTCGTAGTAAATAGTCATCTTGTAATTTGATTCTATCAGCTCTTTTTGTGCTTGTTCATTCTGCACTTATCACTGCAATAGATTACTCCTTCCCAAATTTTTTCCCATTTCTTTCTCCATGTAAATGGTCGCATGCAAACAGGACATATTTTTTGCGGAAGATTTTCTTTTTTGACCGCTTTTTTCATGCTTATTTTAATTGAATGGTCTTACCTGACTGAGCGGATCTTCTTGCTGCGTCTAATATTTTTACAACCATCAAATTGTTTTCCATAGAATAGGTACCAAAAGTGGGGATGGTAATCTTTTTTCTGATCGCATCAGCGAAATATAAAAAGGGACTCGTATACGTATTGGTTTCTTGCGGGGTGAGTTTGTATTCCTGTTCAGCACCTTGCTTGCCTTTGGCTTTCATATTATTGTTATCCTTGGTAATAATATATCCACTTGAACCATAAATCGCCATATCTTTTCTAGCAAATGGCCAATTCCAAGAGGCTTGAATGATGCATTGTGCTGATGGATATTTCAAAATGATGGTTGCTTCGTCCTCAACGTTGGGATAGATATTGGGTTTGAATTGAGAGGTAACCGCCGTAACGGATGTTGGCATTTCTCCATTCATGAGGAGTGTCATCAAATTGGCTCCATAACAGCCGAAATCCATCAATGCACCTCCACCATTTTGAATGGGGTCAGTGAGCCAATTAAAAAATTCTTTCGAAACACCGATCTCTTTCGGCCCTTCATGTCCATCATGTACAACTACTTTTCTTATGCTACCCAAAAATGAAGTATCGCGGGTTAGTGCGAATGATCTGTCTGTAGTTGGATACCATGAAGTTTCAAAATTGGTAAGCAATAAAATATGATGTTTTCTGGCCAATGCAGTCATTTTTTCCGCATCTGCAACAGTAGTAGCAAGCGGTTTTTCAACCATCACGTGAACTCCTTTTGGGGCACAAGCCTCGACTACACTTAAGTGTTGCAGGGTTGTACCAAAACCTAATACCCCTTCAGGTTTTGCCTCATCAAGCATTTTGTTGATATCACTATAAAACAAGGCAGGATCAAGATGAAATTTATCAGTCATCTTTTTTATCAATTCCTGATTCGTTTCGTAAATACCGACCAACTGAACAGCGGCATCATTTTTTCTTCCAAGAATCCATGCATTATGGCCATGTGAAATTCCAGCAACAGCGAGTCGAACAGGTTGAGCTTCAACAAAACAGATAGACAAGAGTAAACTGATGAAAATTAATTTTTTCATGATAATAATATTTGAAAGCTTGTTAAATCTACAACATCATTCAATCGAATGAATAATTATTGAATAAATAATTCATTTACTTTTCCTGCGACTTCAAGTCCCCCATGTTTACCTTTATCTATATAAAGAATGTTCCCTGACTTTTGATCTGTTAATTTAACATGCAATACTGCATTCATGGTTTCTTCAATCCTGCCATCCATCAAACCTAAAATAGGAGATGCAAGTGCAGTAGGTGTATCGCGAACAGCAATGATTTCCAATTCATATCTTGAATTCTCAAGAATGACAATTACATGTTCCAAATCTGCAAAAGATTTTTTTATGCTTGATTGGTTGTAGGTTGTAAATCGTATCAATTGATTATTCCACCACAATCCGGCAATAAAGCCAACAAAGGATGTTCCCATCCATGGAATTTTTGCAACGGAACATTTTAGTGAAACGTCCGCATTCATAAAATGATTTGATTGCATCCAGATGTATGCAGAAGGGAATGACTTCCCCCAGTCTTTTTCCAAATATCCTTTCCCTTTTGAGAAGTCGACTTTATTACCATGCAGGATGAATTCGCCATCAATAGTATGATTCATGCTCACAATTCCATGATAACATTCCATGAATGGAACAAATGAATAAGGGCCCATGATGCCCGGACTCCAAAAGCGTTTTGGCCAGGGGATGTTTCCTGTAAAATTCAATGTACCCTTTATATGCTCTAGATCAAGTTGGATAAGTTTAGATGAAAATACATTATTGCCGATTGAGATTTCAAATGATTTTTTTGATGAAGTAAACAATTCAAATGGGAATCTATGATATGCTGCCGTTTTTCTTTTCCCATCTAATACTTGAATGAATGCTTGTTTATTTCCTTGTTCATCCATGGCAATTCCTGGTATGATTGCAAGTGCATCATTTCCACTCTCGCTTACCATTTTAAAATACCATCCTTCAAAATATTGACGTTTTTTATTCCATCCTTGAAATCTTTCAGGATGAAATATATTGTTGAGGTTGGTTAATAAACTTGATTTCATTTCAATGGTAACAGCTGAGTTTTATTAAAAGCAGATGCGTCGATTTTATTTTTTGAGTACAATGCAGGAAAAAATTTATCATTTGCCCAGTCTTCAAACAAATTTTTATAAAATGGACTTCTGGGATCGCTCGATTGTCCGGGTGTATTGGTAAATACAGCCTTATCCCAATCCGATAAGTCAGTGACCATTCTAAAACTCGCTCCAGCAGTTTGATTGTCTGCCATGCCATTTGCACCCGGACTATATCCATAGCCTCCGCGGGCTATTGGTCCGAAGTTCAGTTCTCGCTTCATTTTTTCATCGACCAAATCTGATAATGGATGCTTGATATAAATATGTTTAAAGGTTGGCTGACCATATTGCCATTTTGAAATATCATTTCCTAGTTTACCTTGAAGTTTATGAACAGCACTTATGAAACATGCTTTCAAAAATTCATTTCTCTCTTCTTCAGAATTTTTATTAAATATAAAGGCAGGCTGATGCATCCATTTTAAAATGGTCGACATTTGAAGTGTGATAAAACTTGCTATTGAATTTGGAATGAAGAATTTCTTTGCT
>CAYFLQ010000049.1:6807-8971 GCA_964344065.1 uncultured Sphingobacterium sp.
CTCTTTCCCACATAATATATATAGATGCTGCAATACTTTTTTTCTCCAAGACATGATTCCATTTTTTTAGACTGTCTTTAGATTGATTGATGATTGTTTCATCGAATGAAATATTTAATAAAAAAGGAATCAATTTCTTAGAAGGCAGAGAGGTATAATCTGTTTGCAATGCCATGGATTGTTCAATCGTGGCTTTGTGTTCATTTTCTAGTACTTCTTTGATGCGGTCTCCTCTAAAATCATCTGCCCATGTGTATGAAATGGTTTTTACATAAGGATAATCTGATGGAGTTACATGTTGATTGGATGTTGTGAAATATCCATTGGAAGGATTATAAACATGTGGTCGATCTTTGATGGGGAGATAACCTTTCCACTCGTAGGTTCCATCACCTGGAACAGGCACCATCCCACTATGTGTTGTTCTAATAGGGGTAATGCCAACAGCTTGCCATCCTATATTTCCTTTTTTATCTGCCCAAATCATATTTTCCCCTGGGATATGACTATACGAACACCCTTCTCTGAATGAGTTCCAATCTGTTGCCTGATCAATGCGCAAAGAAGCCAAATAGGGAGCTCCACCTGGTTCCAGCCAAGCACACTTGACGGCATAGGCTTTGTGATGGATGGTATCGATAAAACTCACCGGACCATGATGGGTGAACAATAATTGTACAGTTGTATCTTTTTGATTTTTTATTTTGATTGATTCTGAGATTATTTTCATCTCTCTCCAACTGCCTTGAAATTTATATTGCAAATGGTTAGATGGATTTAAGTCATATACATATAGATCTTCTGCATCGGTTTCAAATATTGTGAGTCCCCATGCACCATATTGATTATGTCCAATAGACACACCAGGAATTTCAGGTTCACCACCTCCTATAACATCCCAACCTGGAGCAGAAAGATGAACGATGTATCTTAAAGAAGGTGCAGATATTTTTCTATGCGGGTCATTTGCTAAAATAGGAAATCCACTGGCAGTCTTGGTTCCAGCCAGTACCCAGTTATTACTACCCTCTTGCTGAAATTCTTTTGAAAGATCTTCTTTGCTGAATGTTACATCTTTATTGACTGCATCATAGAGCTCCAAGATGTTATCAAATAATAGGTTTTGATTAATGCTTGGATCGATCGAAAGATCTGGTTCGAGTGGATGAAACCACGTAAGCTCCCTCACTTTTTTTTCACCAACTTTTGCAATGGCTCTGGCTGTATTGAGCTCCTGTTGGACATTTGATCGAATGCCTTGATGACGGGAAACAACAATTTCTGGAGTCCATTTTCCAGGAAGTATGTTCAGGATGCGAAATTCAATTGGAAGCAATTGAGGGTTTTTAATACATTCATTGATAAAGGTGTTTACTCCATCTACATATGATTGTATGATTGTTTTTCCTCTTGGGTGGTAGTGAGATAATTCTTTTTCCATATTTCCTCTGTATGAAAAAAGTCTTGCGCCAATGTCGCGTTTGATTTCAGATCGGCCAAGTATTTCTGCGAGCGTTCCTGTTGCTTGTCTTCTCCATATTTCAAATTGGAAAATTCTGTCTTTGGCTGCACAGTAACCTTGTGTAAAAAACAAATCATGTTCATTTTTTGCATAGATATGATTGATGCCCCATTGATCTCTGATTACTTCAACTGGTTGTTGAAGTCCTTTTACTTTAATTGTATTTGATTGTGAATGAGCTGTCTGAATTGAACAAATTAGCAGCAGGAATGGTAAATGATATATTTTCATAATTAGGAGAAAATCCATTATAATTTTCTCCTATTAAGTTAAGCATGAAATTGAATGGAAGGAGGGAATGTTTTAATTCCGGTGAATTTTTTTTAAAAACGTATCTGCATTTTTGAGGTGTGTTGATCTCTTTGTTGTATCCATCTTGTCCCATGTCTTTAAAAGCATGGCCCAACGAGGATTTTTTGAAAACACCTCCCGATGGGAAGACAAAAAGCGCCAAAAGAGTCCGTCCCAGGTAGCCTGCCAACTTCCTTTTGGGAAATCTCCCATTTTCATGAGGTAGTTGGAGCCAGCGATATAAGGTTTGCTGGTAATCATTCCTCCATCACTGAATTGCGACATACCGTATACATTCGGTACCATCACCCAATCATATGCATCGATATACATCTCCATAAACCACTGATA
>CAYFLQ010000050.1:0-504 GCA_964344065.1 uncultured Sphingobacterium sp.
TAGATATCGTGTGTAAAGGGAGAAACTCGACCACTGTCTTTATAATTTCCTTTCAAATAATACGAATAGGAAATTCCATACATCATTGATTTAGTAATCTTATCAAAAGATGGTGTTAAGGCTGTTTGATACCATCTCACATTGTTGTTGATGCTGCGGATATATGCCATGGTACTAAATCCAAATCCTGATTTATGAACATAGGAAATACTTGGAATAAATGCAGTAGCACCTGTAGACGATTGTTGTGCATTAAACACGTTGTTATTGGCACTGAACAGTCGATTGCTGAAAGAAGTAGTTACTGAAAAAAAACTCTTGGGAGTATTCAGAGAGTCTAGCATTCCCTTGAGTTCTGCAATCAAACTATCATTTTTCATCATGTTAAGTTCACTGACCAACGTTGCAGAATCACTTGCTTTTCCCTGTCCAAATGATACCGCAGAAGAGAACAAAAAAACGATCACTAAAAGTACACATGATGGACGCAGCATAGTTTTGGAC
>CAYFLQ010000050.1:514-2586 GCA_964344065.1 uncultured Sphingobacterium sp.
GTTTTGGACTTCAGTGTATTTGTAAGACCGAATATCGCGCAGAAAGTTACAATGATTTTATGAATGATCTGTTAAAACTATGTGAGTTCTATCAAGGTGATCTCAGGTAAAATTCCTACACGACCTGGATAACCTAAAAATCCAAATCCTCTATTAACATACAAATGTTGATTTGATTTTTTATAAAGTCCGCCCCACTGCTTATAAACATATTGAACGGGGCTCCATCTGAACCCAGGAATTTCTACACCAAATTGCATTCCATGTGTATGTCCGGATAGCATCAAATCAATGTCTTTAAATTCTTTGCACACTTCCGCTTCCCAATGACTTGGATCGTGGCTAAGTAATATTTTGAATGGATGATGTGCTGCTCCTTGATAGGCCTTTTTCAAATTGCCATATTTAGAAAAATTTGCACGGGCTCCCCAATTTTCGATACCGATCAATGCTATTTGCTCTCCATTTTTTTCAATCGCAATATTTTCATTCAGCAATAATTTCCATCCCAACTTTGCATGTACTTGTTTTAGCATTTCAAGATTTTCTTTTTTGGCTTCTGCAGAGGGCCATTGCACATAATCGCCATAATCGTGATTGCCGAAAATACTATAGACACCCATTGGGGCCTTGATAGCAGAAAACAGAGAAATCTTGTCTTCCATTTCAGATGCTTTGTTGTTCACCAAATCGCCGGTGAAAAAAATTATATCTGGCTGAAGATGTAATATTTTCTGTATGCCTTTTTCAACTGCCGCATGATCTTCCAAACTTCCGCTGTGTATATCAGATATTTGAACAATTTTCAACCCTTTAAAAGATTTAGGAAGATTATTGAAAGACATTTTCACTTTTTCAATCCTATACCTGTATTTGTTGCTAAAACCATACAACAGTGTACCAAACAATCCGCCACCAACACCAATTCCCAACCATGATAAAAAGAGGGATCTGCTGATGGTGTCAGATGTACCACTATTGCCTTTTACCAGATGATAAGTTTTGATGCCACCCCACTGAAGCAACTTTCTAGCATCATCCACCATAAAAAACAACATTGCGATAAACTTTGCAATGAAGAATCCAAAAAGAATAGCAATCACATATACTCTTACAAATTTAGGCAGGGTCTCAAATTGAATGTAAGGAATCAGCAAAAAAAGGATGATGGCTGCTGCAGTAAAACTCCAGTATGCAGTATGGATGCCAAATCTCCACCGAGGAGACAAAGAGGAAGTGACCAATTTAAGGGATTGAAATACGTATAAATCAATCAAAACCATGATGATGATGAACATCCACGAACCCAGAAGTCTTCTCATGTTAATAACTATTGTTAATTGCCTGCTACTCTAACATTAATTTAGAGAATATGTTCCCTAAAATGGTGCCGAAATTGTAAATTTGTCATCCTGTCATTTTAAACAAAAAGCTCAATATCAATGGCCAGAATCATAGGTGTCGCGAATCAGAAAGGAGGTGTAGGAAAAACAACTACTGCCATCAACCTGGCCGCCAGTTTAGCTGTATTGGAATACAAAACATTGCTGGTGGATGGCGACCCTCAGGCCAATAGTACTTCTGGGGTAGGATTTGACCTTCAAAATATCCAACAAAGTATCTATGACTGCATGGTAGGTGATGCTAAAGCAAAAGATACCATTCTAAAAACTGAAATCCCAAACTTAGATCTAATCCCCTCTCATATTGATTTGGTAGGTGCTGAATTAGAAATGATCAATTATCCCAATCGAGAGAATGTGATCAAAAATATATTGGATGAATTGAGAAACGACTATGATTTCATTGTCATTGATTGTTCACCTTCACTCGGGTTGATCACAGTGAATGCATTGGTTGCTGCTGATTCAGTTGTTATTCCAGTCCAGGCAGAATTTTTTGCTCTCGAGGGCCTGGGTAAATTACTCAATACCATTAAAATTGTACAAAATAGATTGAACACTTCACTCTCTATTGAAGGCATTCTCATGACCATGTATGATGTCAGATTGAGATTGTGCAATCAGATTGTAAGTGAAGTAAGAAAACATTTTGATGAGATGGTATTCGAT
>CAYFLQ010000050.1:2596-8917 GCA_964344065.1 uncultured Sphingobacterium sp.
TCTTCTGTTTGACGAACCGAAAGTTTTTTAGAAACGATGGTATTCGATACGTTGATTCACAGAAACTCCCGTCTGAGTGAAGCCCCCAGTGTAGGCAAACCCGTTATATTGTATGACGCCGACAGCAAAGGTTCTGTGAACTACTTGAACCTTGCAAAAGAAATTCTTCAAAAAAATAATTTGACCAAGATAAAAGAGGCAGAGAGAACATTAAATTTAGACGATGAGCAATAATCCTTCTAACAAAAAAGATGCACTGAACAGAGGAATCAGGTCCCTGCTAGGCAGCATTGATACCGAATTGAAAAATCCTGCTACAGGTACTCTAAAATCTGAAGTTGTTGCTAAAAATACTGCTATCAGCAGAGTCGCTTTGACTGAAATCATTCCTAACCCCAGACAACCACGTCAGGATTTTGATCAAAAAGCTATTGAAGAGTTGGCACAATCCATGCGTCAACATGATATCATACAACCCCTCACTGTTACCCCCCTCAGCAATGGAAAATTTAAATTGATTGCTGGAGAGAGAAGATGGAGAGCAGCAAAATTAGCCGGGCTCCATGATGTTCCAGTATATATCAGAGAGGCGAATGATAAACAGGTGTTGGAACTGGCTCTTTTAGAGAATTTACAAAGAGAAAATTTAAATGCCATTGAAATTGGACTTGGATATCAGCGACTGATGGATGAATGTGCGATGACACAAGAAGAAGTTGCAACAAGAATGGGGATGGACAGAAGTACTGTTTCCAATTATATCAGAATGCTTAAACTCCCTCCTGATATTATCGTAGCGGTAAGAAATGGCACCCTCAGCATGGGCCATGCCCGTGCATTGATCAATGCGGGCGAAGTAGATAAACAGCTGTTCGTATTCAATACCATCGTTTCTAAAAAACTTTCGGTTCGTCAAACAGAAGACTTGGTGAAGCAACTATACAAGCCCTCAAAAAAGCAAGTTGCTGATGCTACTCCTCAAAAAAATAATTTTCATCATATTCAACAACAAATATCCTCACAACTTGGCACCAAGGTAAAATTGGAACATCACAAAACGGGAAGGGGCAAAATTGTATTAGAATATTTTTCAGTTGAAGAGTTGAACAGCTTACTTGAAAAGATGAAAGTGACTATCCACTGATTAATGCATGCAAAAACAACTTCGCATTTTTTTTATTGATAACATTTGTCGTTTTTAATGCGACGAACTCCATTGCGCAACCTGCAACCAAACCCATTCAGGATACAACCAAAAAAGTAAGATCGATTGCATCAAAGGCTGCTATCAGATCTGCCATCTTACCTGGATTAGGACAAGCATACAATAAAAAATATTGGAAAATACCTCTGGTCTACGGAGTCTTAGCCATTCCTGTCGCTACATTTAAATACAACAGTGATTGGTATACAAAAACAAGATATGCTTATACCATAAGGGCTACCAGTGATACAGCCAATTATAAAAACATAGCTCGAGAATTACAACCCCTTTCCAATGATGCATTAAGAACGTACAGAAACAGTTTTAGAAAAAACATGGATTTCTCTGTACTTGGCTTCCTGCTTGCGTGGGGGTTGAATGTGGTAGATGCAACCGTCGATGGTCATTTGAGGACGTTTAATATTTCGGATGACTTAACCATGAGCATCCAACCCAATGTAAAAATGATGCATCAAGGCGTTGGATTATCTGCTACCTTGCATTTTTAAATTAAATTGACACACATGAATATCGCCTTGATTGGATATGGGAAAATGGGTAAAACAATAGAACAGGTAGCAGTATCAAGAGGCCACCATATCAAAGTCAAAATTGATTTAAATAACTTGGACGATTTCAATGCAACCAATTTCAGTAACATTGATGTTGCCATTGAGTTTACAGGACCTCATACTGCTTATAATAATCTTCTTAAATGCATAGCAATGAAAATCCCTGTGGTGTGTGGCTCTACTGGATGGCTGGAACACCTGATGGACGTGGAAGAAAAATGCACTTCGGAAGATGGCAGTTTTTTATATGCAAGCAACTTCAGCGTTGGAGTAAATATATTTTTTGAAATCAATAAAAAATTAGCTCAACTGATGGAGGGAAAGCATCAGTATGATGTCTCCATCAGGGAAATACATCATACCCAGAAAAAGGATGCTCCGAGTGGAACCGCGATTACCATTGCTGAACAAATTATTTCCAATAATACAAGTAAACAAAGTTGGGTCAATGATAAACCTGGATCCAAAGATCAACTCTATATTAAAAGTGAGAGGATTGATCCCTACCCTGGTTTGCATGAAGTTACTTATGCATCTGACATCGATGAAATCCAACTAACACACAATGCCCACAGCAGAGATGGATTTGCACTAGGAGCTGTGCTGGCAGCAGAATACATATCCAACAGGAAAGGAATTTTCACCATGAAAGATGTACTTGGATTTGGAAACTGAGACTTATGCTAAACAAAAAAACACAATACGCTTTTCAGGCGCTGATGTATCTCGCAGAACACAAAGATGATGGTCCTGTTCTGATTGCAGATATTGCTAAAAAGAAAAAAATTCCATTGAAGTTCCTTGAAAACATTCTATTGGAACTGCGCAAGGCAGGTGTGCTTGAAAGCAAAAAAGGAAAAGGCGGCGGCTATTTTATCAAACCTGCTGCACTGAAAACACCTCTTTCAGAAATCATCCGTAAAATCGAAGGGCCCATTGCCATGCTCCCATGTGTTAGCCTATACTTTTATGAAAGATGCAAAAACTGCGATGAAAAACATTGTGGACTGCATGACACCATGGTACAGGTCCGAGACGCAACTTTAAAAGTGCTGGATAATAATTCCATCGCAGACCTCATCAAAAAATAATGAGATGGCAGAATCACTAGAAATTTCAACTGGATCAAAAGAGGAACAGTATCTTACGCTGATTCCACAAATCAAGGCCTTGATCACAGGCGAAAGCAACCTCATTGCCAATCTTGCAAATATTGCTGCTTCTCTCAAGCAACAATTCAATTTTTTCTGGGTGGGATTTTATCTGGTGGAAGGTCAAGAACTTGTACTTGGCCCATTTCAGGGGCCTATCGCTTGTACTAGAATTAAAAAAGGAAAAGGAGTTTGCGGCACCTGTTGGGAGAAAAATGAAACCATCATCGTTCCGGATGTGGAGGCTTTTCCCGGACATATTGCCTGCAGCAGTTTATCAAAAAGTGAAATTGTAATCCCCTTCTTTCAATCCAATAAGATGATGGGAGTGCTCGATGTGGATAGTGATGAATACAATAGTTTTGATGAAATAGATGCGAAATACTTAGAAGAGATTTTATTACTCCTTAACAATGTTGTTTAATTTTCTTTGGTCAATTCTTTGATCATTGCATCGAATTCCGCTTTGAATTTTTCATGATGAACACCTGTGGCTGGACCAGAATACCCTGCATGTGTTTTTTTAACAAGTCCGTCTTTCCCAATGATAATCATAGAAGGAAATGCTTTAATAGGCGTCATGATTGGCAATGTTTTTTCTGTTCGAAGAGGATCCGATGAAATCACGCCTGTTATCAACATGGGATATTCTACATTGAATCGATTTTTAAAACGAAGCAAGTTGTTTTTAGCTTTTTCAATATCAGTAGTATACTCATAGGCAAGTCCAATGACTTCCATTCCCAAGTTCTTGTTTTCGTGATAGTATTTACTAAGAAATGCCGTTTCATCCATACAGTTTGGACACCAAGAGCCCATGATCTGAACAACCAATACTTTTCCTTTGAAACGACTGTCTTCAGTTGAAATAATATTTCCATTTAGATCAGGGAAAGCAAAACTCAATTTTTTTGATGGATCTTTTACTTTCATCAATACATCGGTTTCATCCAACTCAACATTCGCATCTCTTTTTGCTTCCCATGTTTCTATAGATGTGGGTCCACTTGCAAAAACACCATTGGTCAAAGTCCCGTCTGCATTGACTTTAGCAGAGAAAAAGAACGCATGGGTTCCATCAAATGTTGAAAGTACTAGTGAATCTCCATTGGCGACTCCTTCCAAAAATCTATAATCACCTGTGGTAGTTAGTATGCTACCCGTAAGTTTATTGCCGGCTTGCTTCAGCTCGGCAATTGCATCTGATGTTTCACCTGCTGAATTCTTAAATGCCGCTCTCCATCTTCCTGAAAGATTTTTCACATTTTTTGAAAGTGGAAGTTTATACCTGTAATTCGACTTGTTGATTTCTATAGGCATGAATACATCTCCTTTGGAGCCTGCTTTTTTCCATTGACCGCTATAGCCATTTAAATTTTTTTTCAAATACAATTCTGCACCAAAAAAAGGCATGATGACGATCAAAGAATCTTTAAACTCTTTAAACTCTTTTACAGCAATACGTTCATCAGCATTTTTTATAACCCAGCTGATTTTTTTACCAGTACGCAGTTCATCAATATTAAACACGATATGCAACCCGTCATTTCTGTTGATCTGAGCACGCAATGATGTGACCGTTGATTGTCCATATAAATGGATGTTCATTAACAAACTAACCAACCAAAAAAGACATGAAACTTTTTTCATCATTTAAATATTTTCAAGCATATCTTTTGTCATTTTATCTAAATCAAATTCATGCTTCCAACCCCAGTCCTCTCTGGCTTTTGAATCATCAATGCTTTGGGGCCAGCTATTGGCAATCAGTTGACGATAATCGCTTTTATATGAAATTTCAAATCCGGGAATTGTTTTCTTGATGGAAGCTGCAATATCTTCTGGAGCAAAACTCATTGCTGAAAGATTGTAGGAAGTTCTCACAGAAATTTTTTGAGTCGGGGCTTCCATTAATTCTATGGTAGCTCTGATGGCATCTGGCATATACATCATGGGCAGCTTGGTGCCTTCCTCTAAAAAGGATGTATATTTCTTCTTCTCTTTTGCTTCATGATAAATTTCAACAGCATAATCTGTTGTGCCTCCTCCTGGTGATGATTTATAACTGATCAATCCTGGATAGCGGAGGCTTCTAACATCCACTCCATAGCGACCATGGTAATAATTGCACCAGAATTCTCCGGCATACTTACTGATTCCATACACAGTGGTGGGCTCGATGATCGTTTGTTGAGGGCAATGCTCTTTGGGAGATGTTGGACCAAAAACTGCGATGCTGCTGGGCCAATACACTTTTGCAAGCTTCTCTTCTTTTGCAATATCCAATACATTCAGGAGAGATTGCATATTCAAATGCCATGCAAGTGGAGGATTTTTTTCGCCTGTAGCAGAGAGAATCGCGGCCAAAAGATAGATCTGCGTAATATTTTGTCTGATCACCTGAACATGGAGCATTTCTTTGTTCATCACATCGATGCTTACGTAAGGTCCCGTTCCTTTCAATAAATCATTTTCCTCCCTCAAATCTGAAGCAACCACATTGGCACCTCCATATATTTTTCTCAACGCCAAGGTCAATTCAACCCCAATTTGTCCGCAGGCTCCAATAACAAGGATCTTATCTTTTTTCATGAAACAAACTTATAGCACAAACTTAGTTATTAAGCCCCTCTTAACTTGATTGGGAATTGTTTTTTTTATGATTTAGACTTAGTACAGCCCTGCTTTTTAATTTGTTCAGCTGATGTGTAAAATGGCAATGTTGAATGAAATCACGTGTGACCAAATTAATTGTACTTCAGCGGGTTGCGTCTGGACTGAGTGAAATATCGCTTGATATTCATCCAAAAAGCTATGGCAAGGTAAAAAATGGCCGGTGAGCCAAAAGTTAGGCATGAGATATAGATAAAATACTTCCGGATAGTGGTTGTCGGGATGCCCAGTATTTCCCCTATCCTGGTACAAACCCCAAAAACATGCCATTCTATGAAGTTTCTTAGTCCGTCCATATCTCAAATATAAAAAATCCTCTTTATTCTCCGAACAGTTGGTAAGGGCTGATGAAATGATTAATTTTGCGGTGCCAAAAAACATCAATTATGGTATTCGATTTAGACCTCATCAAGAAGACGTACAGTGAAATGCCTGCAAAAGTAGATGCCGCTAAAAAGGCATTGGGAAGACCCCTTACGCTTGCAGAAAAAATTCTTTTTGCCCATTTGTGGAAAGGTGTTGACATCAAAGATTTTGAGAGAGGCAAGGCATATGTTGATTTTGCTCCTGATCGAGTAGCCATGCAGGATGCCACCGCTCAAATGGCATTGTTGCAATTTGACACCACTGGCAGGAAGAAAGTAGCTGTTCCTTCAACGGTACATTGCGATCACTTGATCGTTGCGAAAGATGAAAGCAAATCGGATTTACAAAAAGCCAT
>CAYFLQ010000051.1:0-8775 GCA_964344065.1 uncultured Sphingobacterium sp.
GAAATTTTAATTGATGGTGGATGGTCGATCAGTGATGGTCAGTATTAAATACAAAAAGATGCAGGCAATAGGAATAGATTTAGGTGGAACAAGAATTAAAGGAGTGCTGATCAACGATCAGGGCAGCATTCTTCATGAAATTATTACCGAGACCAAGGAAGAAAATCAACAATGGAAAGAGGATGTAAGAGCAACTGTAGAGCAACTGGTCCAAGCCTCTACTGAAACTACTGTAATAGGTTTAAGTGCACCAGGAATTCCAAATAAAGAGAATACAGCTATACAATTTTTGCCAGACCGACTTCAAGGAATTGAAGGATTTATTTGGAACAATCATCTTAATGCACACACACTTGTGATCAATGATGCAATAGCTGCGCTATCTGCAGAAGCAGCATTTGGAACGGGTCGTGATTGCGATCATGCAGTACTTGTTACCATTGGAACCGGTGTAGGGGGTGCCATCATGATTGATAAAAAAATATACCAAGGAGCATTTCAAAAAGCTGGCCATATTGGACATATGTCTGTAAACATGGATGGCGGTCCAGATATTTGTGGAATGCCAGGTAGTTTAGAAGAAGCAATAGGAAATTATTCAATTTCCAACAGAAGCAGAGGCAGATTCAATGATACGTTGGCATTATTAGCATCTGTAATGCAAAATGATGTGGAAGCAACTGTTATATGGGAAAGGTCCGTCAAGGCCCTTGCTGTTTCATTAGCATCCATCAGCAATATTTTATCACCTGAAAAAATAATACTTGCTGGTGGAATCACAAAGGCAGGTGATCTTCTAATGCAACCATTGCGTACTTTCATGGATGAGTTTGAATGGAGAGCAGGAGGAAATCAAATGAAGATTGAACTTGCAACATTTAGTGACAAAGCCGGAGCAATCGGTGCTGCAGCATTTGCATTGACTAATTTAAAAAAAGTGGAATGAGCGAGATAAAACAATACATTGAAAAAAGCAGAGAAATCATTGAAAAAATAGCTGCCCAAGAAGCAGTCATTGCGCAAGCAGCATCGCTGTTTACATCAACCATCCTTGCAGGAAGAATGGTTCATGTATTTGGATCAGGTCATAGTAGAATCATGGTGGAAGAAATGTGGCCCAGATATGGCTCCTTTCCCGGCTTCAACCCAATTGTAGAATTATCCCTCACCTTTCACAATTTAGTTGTTGGTGCAAACGGACAAAGACAAGCCATGTTCTTGGAAAATGTAAGTGGGTTAGCAGAAAGAATTTTGAGAAACTATCAATTATCAACCGAAGACAGCGCGTTGGTTATTTCATCAAGTGGAACCAATATTGTACCTGTTGAAATTGCAGAACTATTTCAACAAAAAGGCATCAAAGTAGTTAGCATTATTACAAAATCACATTCTGAAGCAAGCAAAAGCAAAAGGTCGGATGGGAAAAAACTTTCAGATTTTTCAGATATTGTATTAGATACCTGCGCTCCTGCTGGAGATGCCATGATACAGATTGAAAACCTTGAAACCCCCGTCTCACCTGGCTCTACACTTGGAGGAGTGGTATTGATCAATTCCATCAAAGCGAAAGTAGCATCCCTCTTAACAAAAGCTGGACATCCTCCAACTGTATTATCTGCTGCGAATAAAGTAGGAGAACAACAAGCAATAGCATTGTTTGAGAAAGCTTATGATGAACACGCCAGCAGATTATCAAAACTATATCAATTTTAAAAACTCACTCATGCAACCGATCCCTATACGTACAACAGTTGTTGGAAGTTACCCATTCCCAGGTTGGTTAGAATTTTCTACTCAACACCTTGCTGCTTTTGGAGCTGCAGATATTGAAGAAATGGCAAATGACGCAGTTGTTGCAGCTATCCATGATCAAATGCAAGCAGGATTGGATGTTATCACCGATGGAGAACAAACAAGGTTTGATTTTAATCTTTCTTTCTACGGATTCATAAAAGGAATCGAACCCAATCATACAGAAACGAGAAAATTTGGTCCACCTGCACACGACCAAAGAGGAAAACACAGCATCACTGGTAAGTTGTCAGCTCCCAAAGGTTTGGGCGCAGTGAAAGAATTTGAAAGATTGAAAGCATTGGCACCAAGTGGACCAACATTGAAATGCAGTTTGCCCGGTCCATATACATTGAGTGGAAGACTTCTTCCCAATAAAGAATATAAAGACAGATGGGAGATTACATATGCCCTGATGCCTCTTATTCAACAAGAATTAAAAGCCTTAATCGATGCCGGCTGTAAAGAAATCACATTGGATGAACCATCCATGAGCTGCTATGCTTATAAAGAGGATACAAAAAAATTTGTATCCATATTTAATGAGACTGTTGCAGGCATCCAGGGCAAATGTCGACTATCCACACACCTTTGCTTTGGAAACTTTAAAGGAAGACCTGTAGGTTATAGAAGCCTACAACCAATGCTGCCCAATTTTTTAGATATGAATGTTGATGAAATTCATGTTGAAATGGCTAACAGGGAATTTGCTGAGATTGAACTGCTTGCTGCATTTGCAGAAAAAATGGATGTCTCTGTCGGTATCATTGATGTCAAAAACTACTATATAGAGACTGTTAAAGATGTAAAAGAGAGAATTCAACGATGTCTTTTATATGTGCCAAAAGAAAAACTTTCTGTTGCACCAGACTGTGGACTGAGCCAGACTGCCAGATGGGCCGCTAAACAAAAATTGATCAACATGGTTGAAGGAGCAAAACAGATGCGTTAACATGATCAAAGCATTTAAAAAAGATCAGTCATTGCTCCAAGACATTGCAAATGTTGCTATGGACGACCAACACGTTCACTTGTGGTGGTTGGGTCAATCAGGCTATTTGATACAATACAAAGGGAAAAGAATCTTGATAGATCCATATCTGTCTAATTCACTCACTGAAAAGTATAAAAATTCTGATAAGCCACATGTAAGAATCAGTGAATTGGTTATTGAACCTTCTCTCCTTCCAAGTATTGATTTTATCACGTCCAGTCATAATCATACAGATCATCTGGATGCATTTACCATCCTTCCAGTTTTAAAAAATTCACCTCATTGTCAATTGATTATTCCAGCAGCAAACAGAGACTTTGTTGCACAACGATTACAAATTGACCCCCTTGTTCCGATTGGAATCAATGCAGGAGAATCTTTTAAAGATGGAGATATAGAATTTCACGCAATCCCTGCAGCTCACAATACACTTGACAAAAATGAAAAAGGACAATTTCTATATCTAGGGTTAATTATCAAACTTGGAAATATTGTCATCTATCATTCAGGAGATACGCTTTATTATCAAGGGATGGAGGAGTGGATCAATCCACACAAACCGACCATCGCCCTTCTTCCAATCAATGGAAATGACCCCAATAGAAAAGTTGCAGGTAATTTAAATGCAGCAGAGGCAGTATCCTTGGCAAAGATTTGTCATATACCAGTTGTAATTCCTTGTCACTACGATTTATTTGAATTCAATACTGCGGATGTGAATATTTTCATTGACGCTGCTAAGAAAACAGGTCAACGATGCTGTGTATTGGAGTTAGGGGGAAAATTTTCTTCCAGTGAGTTTTAGAAAATACGCTTGATCAACTGTTCTCGCATCATCAAGTCAACCAACACCATTGCAGCAACTGCTTCCAAAACAGGAGGAACGCGAAGCGCAATACATAGATCATGTCGACCTCTCACAGCAAAAGATTCCACCTGGTTGGTTTCCCAATTAAGTGTTTGTTGCTCTTGCGGTGTGGAAGAAGTAGGCTTGATGGCAATTCTGAAAATCAATTCATTGCTATTGGTAATTCCTCCAACAATGCCTCCAGCATGATTGGATGATGTTTTTCCATCTGATTGAATGATGGCATCATTGTGCACAGAACCAAACATATTGGCTGCAGCGAATCCAGTACCAAATTCAATGCCACGAACAGCAGGTATCGCAAATACAGCATGAGATAGCAAGGATTCCACAGAATCAAAAAATGGTTCTCCTAAACCAAGCGGAAGTCCATTTACCTTGCATTCCACTACACCTCCAACCGAATCTTTTGCATCAATACCTTTTTGAAGTCCTTTTTCAAGATCAGTTTCCCCAGCAATGGAAATTACTTCAGCGTGCACTGCAACATCTTTTAAAATTTTTTTTGCGACTACTCCGACTGCAACCAAACAGAGCGTAAGGCGTCCGCTAAAATGTCCCCCTCCCCTAAAATCTTCAAAGCCACCAAATTTTTTATGCGCAACAAAATCAGCATGACCTGGCCTTGGAACAGATCGTTGCTTTTCATAATCACCAGAGCGGGTGTTTTTATTTTCAAATAAAATAGTGAGTGGAGCGCCTGTGGTCTTACCATTGAAGACGCCACTTTTAAAAATCGGCAAATCTTCTTCCTGTCTTGGAGTAGTTCCTTTCTGTGTTCCACCCTTTCTGCGCTCAGTATCATGTATAAAGTCTTCTATAGCGAGAGGCATGCCTGCAGGACATCCATCAATAACTACACCCACACTTTCTCCGTGTGATTCACCAAAAATGCTAACTGAAAAAAGTTTACCAAAATGATTCATATAAATTAATTAATGTTCAATCTGAATGTCTGCCCCTAATTGCTGCAAATGACTATAAAATGCTGGATAAGATTTATTGATCGCTTCCGCATCCTCGATCGTTATGGCACCTTCTGCTTTGAGTGCGGCAACAGCTGCAGCCATGGCGATTCGATGATCATGATGAGAATGCACATGAGCCGACTTCAATACTGATCCCCCATGAACGATCATCCAATCGTCTTGCAGCTCAATCATCACACCCATTTTACCAAAAACTTCCTGCAAGGTCAGGGCACGATTGCTTTCTTTGTGAGTCAGTCTCTTAGCGCCTTTGATCTTCGTATTGCCTTTACAATAAGCAGCCAGTGCTACCAGAGGAGGAAATAAATCTGGGCATTCAGTAGCATCAAATTGAAATGCATTCAACGCAGCAGGTGACACCGTATAAGTTCCGTTTTGAAATTTCAATATTGCACCGGCATCTCGGATGGCTTCAAGAATTTTCTTATCTGCCTGTACCGATTCATCACTCATCCCTTGAATACTGATTTCATTTGCAATTGCGCCTGAAACAAATAAAAATGCTGCACCACTCCAATCTCCTTCAATATTATAAGTAATGTGTGCTGTGTTCGCTCTATGTTCATTCCCATCAAAATAAAATGATGCATAATCTTTTACAACAGGAGATTTCATGCCAAAGGACTCAATTACTCTTAAAGTCATGTCGATATATGGCTTGCTCTTCAGATCCTTCACTTTGATTTCTACATGGCGAGGATTGGATGCAGCATAAGCCATGAGCAATCCAGTCAAAAATTGCGAACTCAAACTTCCATCTACTTCAATGTTTGCAGGGTTCAGTGGCCCTTTTATTTGAATGGGTAATTTTCCCTGATTCGAAGAAATTTCGATCCCCAATTGAGGAAAAATCTCATCAAAAAAATTCATGGGGCGGTTCACCAAAGAACCAATACCAGAAATAGTCAAAACGTTTGCACTCATCGCAGCAATTGGGGTGAACATTCTTATTCCCAATCCACTCTCGCCACAATTGATATGTTGATGACGAGGACTAACACCGTTGCTGTTGATGATGATATATTCTTGGTGATCATCGATGGTTGCCCCTAATTTAGAAATTACATCCAATGCTGCAAGATCATCATTGCTCCGTCCCGGATCCGTTATTGTAGTGGTCCCCTGATGCAACAACGCAGCAGCGCATGCACGCTGCATATCGCTTTTAGACCTTGGGGCCTTCACACTTCCTTTGATGATCGATGGTTGTACGATTGCTATCATTTACCTGCTTTATGGAGGTTAGCATATGTTGAAACATATTTTTTCAACTTATCTAATTTGATTGGATGAACAACCCCTTTACCTATTCGTTCCAACAACACAAAATTCATTTGATTGTTTACTCTTTTTTTATCCATCGTAAGCACATTAAACACGCGATCTGCATCAAAAGAAGCGATGGTAGGCAATTTATATTGAGAAAGCAACTGGATAAGTTCGATTGATTTTTTTAAACCGAGCGTTTGTTCTGATAACCAAGCTGCAAAAACCATTCCTAGTGCAACAGCTTGCCCATGGGTTAATTCATATTGGGTTTCAAGTGCATGCCCCAATGTATGTCCGAAGTTCAATAACTTGCGATCTCCCTTTTCAAATTCATCCTTTTTTACAACTGATGACTTCAACAAAACATTTTTTTCGATAATTGATGCAAGTAATTTTTTTTCTTTTTTGATGGAGTTCAAATCATGATTCATCAATAATTTAAAAGATGATTGATCTAAGATGCATGCATGCTTTATGATTTCTGCAAATCCGTTTGACCATTCAATGTCGGGCAATGTTTTGAGAAAACTATAATCATACAATAAAAAAGCAGGCTGGCGAATGCTGCCTACCAAATTTTTATATGCACCAACATCCACTCCATTTTTTCCTCCAATGGATGCATCAACCATTGCCAACAAGGAAGTTGGCACAAAACCAAATTGAATGCCTCTCATATAGATAGAAGCAACATACCCTGTAAGATCAGTTACTACGCCGCCTCCAACGCCAACAAGCGTTGTAGCGCGATCAGCCTGAAAGCCAATGAGCTGTTCAATGATTGCATCAGCGGTTAATTGGATCTTAAAAGCTTCTCCAGGCTTCAGCGTGATTACATTCCAGTTTTTAAATACTGCCCTATGGACAGAAAAAATATTTTCATCTGTGATGATGACAGTATTTTTCTTGTCAACCAATTTAGATAGTTGACTAAACGAACTATCTAAATAGATATCAACCGAGGCATTTGTATATTTCTGTTTGATTTTTTTCATTGAATTAGTCATTCATGATCTTGTTCTGCCTATTGATACTTTCCATGTGAATGGCATCCATATATTTTACAACGAACTCATCGCTTAACCCAATTTTAGCGCCTTTCTTGGTTGCTTTTTCAAGAATTTCATTCCAACGGGAAGTTTGGAGAATGGTTACATTGTTGTTTTTTTTGTATTCACCTATTTTTTCAGCAATGTTCATTCGTTGACCAATCAATTGCATCAATTCATCATCAATGTGATTGATTTGTTCACGCAATTTGTCTAACGCAGCATGAAAAGTGGGAGAAGGAACATCTTCTTTTCTCCATATAATACTATCCAACATTTCCGCCAATACTTCAGGTGTAATCTGTTGTTTTGCATCACTCCATGCATTGTCTGGATCAATATGACTTTCTATCATCAACCCATCAAATTCAAGATCGATTGCTTTTTGTGCAGTTGACTGAAGAATATCTCTCCTACCACATATATGTGAAGGATCATTGATGATAGGCAACTCAGGCATGCGACGTTTCATTTCGATTGCCAAATGCCACATTGGGGCGTTTCTAAATTCAGTATTACCATATGCAGAAAATCCACGGTGGATCAAGCCAACTTGTTGAATGCCAGCTCTGGAAATACGCTCTACAGCACCTTGCCAAAGTTCAAGATCGGGATTGATAGGATTTTTAATCAATACGGGAACATCCACTCCACGCAACGCATCAGCAACTTCCTGAACACTGAATGGATTTACAGTTGTTCTTGCTCCAACCCAGAGCACATCCACATCGAATGTCAACGCATCTTCCACTTGTTTACCAGTTGCAACCTCTACTGTGGTAGGCAACCCAGTAATTTTTTTTGCCTGCTGCAACCATGGAAGACCTTTTGCACCAATACCTTCAAACATGCCTGGTTTCGTTCTAGGTTTCCAGATTCCAGCACGAAGCATGTCTACTTTTCCTGTTTTTGCCAAGCGTTGAGCGGTTGCCAAAACTTGTTCTTCTGTTTCTGCACTGCAAGGACCAGAAATGATAAGCGGACGTTTGTTCCAAGCTGCTTGAACGGCTGATTTTTGTGTTTGTTGACTCGTTTCCATTGTATAAAATTAATACTTTAAAAGTGGTTTATGTTATTGAATGATTCTACGAATTTGATTTGCCTGCGACATCAGCTCTCTTAAATAGTCCCAGTTTTCTTTCTCCAAGCAAGACTTAAATTTTCTCAGTTGACTGATGTGTTCGTTGAGCACATCTAATACGTTTTCTTTGTTTTGCATCAAGATAGGCGTCCACATGTCAGGATTGCTTTTTGCCAAGCGCACCGTGCTTTCAAAACCTGCACTCGCCATTTCAAAAATGGCTTTGTCTTCACGTTCTTTTTCCAATACTGTATTGGCAAGTGCAAATGAAGTAATATGAGAAATGTGACTTACATATGCGGCATGAAGATCATGATCAACTGCATTCATTTCAAGCATATGCATCTTCAAGGTTGTATACAGAGATGTTGCAAAGGCTAATACATCCGGATCAGATTTTTCAGTATCACATAAAATAACCGCTTTGTTTTCAAAGGCACCTTCTACAGCTGCTGATGGTCCACTGTACTCGGTTCCCCACATTGGATGGGTTGCAATGAACCTTCCACGTTTAGGATGTGCATCAACTACATTTGCAAGTGTACTTTTGGTAGAGCCCATATCCATCACAATCTGGCTGGATACTTTATCCAAAATGGAAGGCAAGATCTTAACCAATGTATTCATCGGCACAGTAAGTACGATAACATCTGCCTGTTCGATTGCATCATCAAGATTGAGCACTTCATCCACTAAATGCAGATCCATTGCTTGTTTTGCATGATCAGTATTGT
>CAYFLQ010000052.1:0-2175 GCA_964344065.1 uncultured Sphingobacterium sp.
TTGTATCAATCTCTCGGAGAATTTAAAATAAAATTATTAGCAATTGATAAAGACCTTTCTTCTCAATTGGGTACAAAGTTGCCATTGAATTTGGAAATCCCTGCATCCAACGCTGGAAATACACTTACAGGTGATAAGGTTACTGATTGGGTGAACAGTTATTTTCATATGACTCCAACTGTAGCAGCACTCACCATCTTAACCAAGTTCCAAAACGATGTAAAAAATTCAGAAAATATTGCAGCAGCGTTTTGTGCCAATCAAGTTGGTTCAGTAAAACTGGTGTTGGATAAATTTGAACCATTGGTGGGAACAAGTTCTAACTACCTGATGCCTGGTGAAGAAATGACTGTTACTGCAGGGTTGGGAGCATTCAATTCAAATGTGAAACCATTGGTTACCATTGACGGAAGAACCATCTCGGTGAATGCCAGTGGAGTAGCAGAATCTAAATTTGCTGTTGGTGGTGCTGGTGCTAAAACAATGAACGTAACTGTTAGTTTCATCGATCCTAATACTGGTGAAAAAAGAAGTGTCGCTAAAAAAGTTAATTATACAGTTGGTGTACCATCTGGTATAGCTGCATCTGCAGATAAGATGAATGTATTGTACATCGGTGTTGATAATCCTCTTACGATCACTGCGGGCGCCGGTAGTGAAAAAGTATCTGCACAGTTTTCTGGCGGCACCATTTCAAAAGCAGGTGGCAGCAGTTATATCATCAAGCCAAGTGCTGGTTCATACGGTGAACAAACCGTTACTGTACTGGTAGATGGAAAATCAGTTGGTAAGGTTGGATTCCGCGTTAAACAATTGCCCAATCCAACTGCCTATGTTGGAAACTTGAGACCAGGAGCTGTGCCATCCGCATCTTTTAAAGCGATGGGTGGAGTGATCGCAAAATTGGAAGATTCAGAGTTTGATGCTCCTTTCGAAGTAGTGAGTTATAAAATCGGTGCGCTTAGTGCAGATATTCCGGATTATTCTCCTTTGGATAATAAAGGGCCACGTTGGACTGGAGCAGCAGCGGCATTGATCAATAAATTAAAGCCAGGTGCGTTGGTGGCTATCACCGATATCACTGTGAAAGGTCCTGATGGAAGAACAAAAGTGCTGCCATATGGTCTTTCTTATAATTTGAAATAAAAGAAATTTGATAAATAAGCGATCATGAAAAAATTGCAGATTTCGTTGTTGTTAGTATGTGGGTTCACCCTGATTTCTCCTTGTGTCAATGCACAAGCAAAAAAACCAGTTGCCAAGAAGACAACTACAACTAAAAAACCAGCGGCTAAAACAAATGTGACTGCAGTTCAAGTTGCAGATGCTGCCATTGCTGAAGCTCCTGCAAAAGATACTACTAAGCCAGTAACCCCGGCAGTGGCTCCCAAGGATCCATTTGCTTTTGACTCTATCAAAGTTTCTTTGAGAAATGATGCTTCCATTGATAGAAATCTCATCAAAGCAAGAACTCCATTGGCCTATGAAAATATTCGCGAAGATGATGCATGGTACCGTCAAAGAGTATGGAGAGAAATTGATATCCGCGAAAAGATGAATCTTCCTTTCAGATACAAGGCAGATGATGATAATGGAAATCAACGTTTCATCAATATATTATTACGTGCGGTAAAAAATGCAGATGTAACTGCTTTCGATGCGAATGTAGATGATCGATTCACTACTCCTTTGCAAATTGCCAGAGTAGGCGAATTGATTTCAGGGAGATGTGATTCTGTTCAAGTAATTGATTGGGCCAAAGATCCAGATGGTACAAAAGGTGTGCTGAAGGATTCATTGGTATGCCGAGATTTCAATCCTGATGACATCATCAAATATCGCCTCAAGGAAGAATGGGTTTTTGATAAAGAATCTTCAAGATTATACGTAAGAATTTTAGGCATTGCACCTATGAAAACTTATTTGGATGAATCTGGGAATTTATTGGGAGAATCTCCTATGTTCTGGATATACTATCCTGATTTAAGAGGGGTCCTTGCAAAATATGATGTTAACAACACAAAAAACATTGGTGGTAGAATGAGCTGGGAAGAACTTTTTGAAAGCCGCTACTTCGATAGTAAAATTGTAAAATCAACCATCGACAATCCATACGACCTATTTATCAAGCAATACATCAAAGACAATATTTTGCAATTACTTGAAAGTGATAAT
>CAYFLQ010000052.1:2185-8593 GCA_964344065.1 uncultured Sphingobacterium sp.
CAAAATATTCAATTTCGAACAAGATTTATGGTCTTATTAGAATTAAAAAATTGATAGAGAAGGTCGGCATTCGCTGACCTTTTTTTATGTATGAAAATATTGAAATATCAATTGGGCTTTTTTCATTCCTATCTTTTCACTTAACAGGTCTATGCTGGCTTGCTTGATATTGTTGATGGATTTGAAGTGAATCAGCAAATCCTCTGCCGTTCTTGGTCCTATGCCTTCTATGTCCAGCAATGCATTTTTGAAAGTGCCTTTGCTTCTGGTTTTTCTGTGCATATTGATGCCGTAATGATGTACTTCATCTCTGATGGATCTGATGAACAACAGTACTTGACTGTTATAGGGAAGCTTAAGAGATTCTTTATCTCCATAAAAAAATATTTCTTCTACGTTTTTAGCCAATCCAATCAATGTCATTTTTCCTTCCAGTCCCAATGATTGGATGGCTTCAACAGCCGCGTTGAGTTGCCCCTTCCCTCCGTCAATGATCACCAGTTGAGGTAGAGTTTGTTCATCTCTCAGCATGCCGGAATATCTCCTTTGCACTGCTTCTTTCATGGTAGCAAAGTCATTGATTCCATCTACGGTCTTTACATGATAAAATCTGAAGTCTTTTCTGCTGGGCAATCCATCTTTGTAACATACCATCGCAGAGATGGGATATTGGCCATGAAAGTTTGAATTATCGAAGCATTCAATATGCAAAGGCAATTCTTTAAGTGATAAAACGGATTGTATTTTTTCTAAAAGCACATGTTTGTCGGTTTGCTCTTCAGACAAATGCAACATTTTTCTTTTTCTTATCTGAGCTGCCCTATAAACTGCATTGGTGGTGGCCAGGTCCAATAATTTCTTTTTCTCTCCAGATTTTGGCAAAACAATAGTATAATGTTCAAAACCAAATTCCAACGAAATCGGAAGAACCAGCACATTTGATACGTGTTGATATGTCTCTTGATAATGTAATATTCCTTGTGAAAGTATGTCTGCAATAGAATCATCTGCTTTATTCTTATAAGTAGTGGTTCCTGAATTGATAATGGTCCCATTTCTTACTGCAAGAAAGCTGATGATCACAATATCGTCTTCTGCTGCATATCCAAATATATCTAAGTCGCCTAATCTAGGACTCACTACAGTAGATTTAGATTTATATTGTTGAAGTGCTTGAATCTTGTATTGCACGAGTGCTGCTTTTTCAAATTGCAACTCTTCAATCAAAGACTTTTGAACTGATTTGTAATCTTGTATGATGCTGTTCAAATTTCCCCTCAGCAAATGTTTTACCTGTTCAATTCCAATCTTATAATCTTCCTCTGACTGATTTGAAACGCAGGGAGCTTTGCAATTTCCAAGGTGATACTCTAAGCAAACTTTGTATTTCTTTTTTTGAATAGCTGAAGTAGATAAATTGAGTGAACAGTTGCGCAGGGGAATCGTTTGTTTGATCAATTCCAATAAATCTCTAACAGCGTAAATGGAGGTATAGGGACCGAAATACATTGAACCATCTTGTATTCTTCTTCTTGTGAGGAATACTCTAGGGAAGGGCTCTTTTTTTATAACAATAAAGGGATAGGTTTTATCATCTTTCAATTCAATATTGAACCTCGGTTTGAATTGCTTGATCAATGCATTTTCGAGCAGCAATGCATCATGTTCAGAAGGAACAATGGTGAAATCAATCTTTTTGATTTGCTTTACTAGCTCTTTGGTTTTTAACGATTGGTCCTTGGCTGTAAAATAAGAGCTTACTCTTTTCCTGATATGCTTGGCTTTTCCAATATAGATGAGTTTTCCATTCGAACCATAATATTTGTAAATGCCTGGTTCGTTCGGAAGGCCTTGCTGAATGATACTAAAAGTTTTCTTATCCAATGAAAAAGAGGTTGGATGCAAAGTTAACACCCAAATGCAAGCTTCGTTCAGGAAGATTAAAAGGTTTTCATGATGCCCAATCGAATTCCAACATCATACAAGTTTTCCTTGATCGGGTATTTGTCGGTAAAGCTATGCAGGAGTTGGTATCTCAGCTGTGGACCAACACTCCATTTGTAAGACCCTTTCTGAAAATTGATATTTGCTTCTAAGCCAGTATTGATATTCCACCTCCTGTTGAGGTTGGGTGCTTTTGCGTAATTTTTTAAATTAGTTGATAGGAGATAAGCTGAGCTATTTAGGATATAGGTGGGTTGAATGGTTGAAGCAACCGAGAAGTTAAGTTTATCTTTTCCAATCACTCTATAATCCAATCCTAAGGGCATCGAAATCATGAATCGCTCATTTCTAAGCGTCACTGCAGTGGTATAATTTTCACCATTCCTATAATTTGAAACTGCATTAATTGGATAAGAAGTAAATCCTAGGTTGTTCATCCCATAGGTTGCAATTTCAGGTAATCCTCTTGATGCAAGGATTTGATAAGCATGATAGTTGGCTTGTAAGCCTGCTTTAATGGATAATTTTTTGGAGAGAGCATAATACATGGCAGCTCCCATTTCAAACCCTACAGCAGGTGTATGAATGACTGCCTCCTTTACATTGGAAGCAAACAGGGACGTAGTGCTGTATGGGTATGAGTTGTACTGATATCTCATGCTGGAAGTAGAGCCCTGCAGTGTTCTGTACCCTACATTTGGGCTAAAGTATAATTGCCATTTTGCTTCTCTTCCAATTTGCTTTGCTTTCTCAAGCACATTGATAAAACTCTCTCGCAGTCCAAGTTTTTTGTTTTTTGGATGAATATTTTCTGCAAAGCTCAAGTCTTTTTCAATCAGCAAATTTGAAGGCAGTGCTTCATGTAACGGATGATGGAGGTCAACTAAATCCTCTGGTACATTTGCAGGCACAATGGTGTTTCCTGGATCAGATTCAAATGGTGTGATGATGTTTTTTCTAGATCCTGTGATTGCTTTGATGGATACAGGGGGCAGTGTTTTCTCCCAATCTGATTCAGTTAATTGGAATGCCAATGATTCACTGGTTGGAACATATTTTGATAATTTTTGCTCATTGAAAAACAACGACATCCCTGTAGCAAGAAGGAAAACAACCAATGCAGAAACGATTGTCCAGGTTTGACTGGGCTGAATCTTTTTCTGTATGTTTTTCCATACTGCATCAGAAGGATAGATCAAGTATTGATCAGTTTTTTCCTTCAGCAATTCCTCTAATTCATCTGTCGAGTATCTTCTCATGTCCACTCTATTTATCTATTGACAGTTTGTTATCTGCCAACAGGTGATAGCCATTTCTTTTTTTCTTTTCTTTCTTGTATGATATTTTTTCTGATTAGAATATCTTCTAAAATATTTTTTGCTCTAGTATATTGAGATCTGCTTGTGCTCTCTTCAATATCCAGTAATTGTCCTATTTCTCGGTGTGAATACCCTTCAATGGCATAGAGATTCAGCACAGTTCTGTATCCAATGGGCAATTGCCGGATGCATTCAATGATTTGTTTAGCTTGAAGCATGCCTGGCACATAATTTTCATTGGTTACCAAGTTGCCAGCGTGCGCCAAATCCAGTTGGTCATTAAATTTTTTGTATTTTTTGAGATGGTTGATGCAGGTGTGTACTACTATTCTTAGCATCCATCCTTCCATTGAACCCCTTTGCTCAAATTGGTTGATTTGAGTAAAAATTTTGATGAAACTTTCTTGAAGCATATCCTCTGCATCTTCTCTTGATTTTGCATAGCGATAACAAACAGATAGCATTTTAGGACTGTATCGTTGATACAACTCCTGTTGTGCCAAAGGGTCTTTGATCAAGCAGCCTCGCAGTAATACTTCTTCAGTCATACGAGTCAAGGTTCGTATCCTGAATGTAAGACTTTTTTTGAAGAAGTGGTTACTGTCGTGGCTACATTACAAAGGATGTATAATCTATTGATTTACAAGGTGGTTCTTAGGCTCAACAGCAAGTTTCTGCCGGGAGCTGAGAAGCCAGAAGCAAAATATCTGTAGTTCACATCAAATAAATTTTCAATTGCTCCCTGGATTTTGAAACTTTTGGAAATTTCATACCCCATCCTGATATTGAAAGTTTTCCAAGAAGGCGTTCCCTGTCCGGTTGCATATTGCGCATTGTCCTCTCCATCTGGATTATACTTATCTAATCTTTTCCATCCATTGTACATCATATATAGTTCTCCATACAATTTGTTCTGATCATATTGCAACGCAACTCTTCCATAATTGGGTGGGATATGGTCAAGTGGCTTTGAGTCGATAGTCGCTTTAACCAAGGCATACGTATTATTAGGTTGTTTTTGATACACGGGAGCCACTGTGTTAGCTGGTAGCTGAAAGTTTCCTTTGATGGTGTTGAAACTGCCATTCAATTTCCAATACCTGTTCAGTTGAATGTTGATCAAGAAACTTGCTCCAACAATGGAGGCTTTGTTTACATTCTGATTTGCCATCACCTGTGATTTAACACCATTGTACACAATGGAATCTTGACCATTTAGCTGAAATGGAAGTTTGACAATTGCATTGCTGAAGTAAGTGTAAAAAACTGTTCCTTCCAAGGAGATTGTAGGCGAAAGTTGATAGATAATGGAAGCATCCATATTATCACTGTATTCGGGTTCTATATTTGTGTTTGGCACGACAACTTGCTTTGCGGCCGTGCTTGATTCAAAAATCTTAGCCAAATCATCCACGTTCGGCGCACGGAATCCTCTTGCATATCCAATTTTTATTGTTGTATTAAGTCCAAGATTACCGGTAAGAGTTGTGTTGGATTGGCGGACAGACATCACTGGTAATGAAAAAAATGAGTTGTCGCTGATGTTTGATGTAAGCAGCACATGTTGCAAACGAATTCCGTCATTCAAAATCAATTTCCGACTTTTGAACTTATGAATGTGTTGGGCAAAAACAGCAGCATAATTCATATTATTTTTCCCGTCTGGATATCTTGAATCCAGTTTGCTCACTTCATTTGTTAAAAGATTTTTCCTGGTGGCAGTAGATAATAAATTATTTAACTGAATGTCTACTCCAGTTGTAATTTCATCTTGCTTGTATTTTTTAATTGCATCCAAAATGATTCCAGCAACTTTCACCCTTTCCATTCTTGTATCAAACCTGTCATATCTTTTATATTCTCTGGTTATCCTGCTTTCTTCAATATCCTGATAACTAGCCGTTGTCTTGTATTCATCAAATGGACCATATTTACTTTTGATATTTAGTTGATACGATACCAATTTTCTATCCTGTGGACCATAATACCAAGAGGCATACCGCAGTTCACTATTCTTGATATCCTGAAGTCGATCATATCTTGGGACCTCAGATGAAGATGACCATTGCAAGTTGACGATTTGTTGAACTTGTTCACTCGATTGAAATAAAAATTTCTGTGTAAAGTCAAATTGGGAATATCCAGAAAATTTCTGGGTTCTGTTATTTGAATTTGCCAGAATGGTATCATAGGGAGAATTGGCAGTATAAGGTTGTATATAATAGGGCCTGGTGCCAAAATTTTCAAAGCCTTTTTTATCTTTTTTGCCAATGGTAACATCTCCAAAATCACTATAGGTAACACTGGTAAGAGAGGCAAATCTTTTTCCTCCAATATTGATGTCACCATGCATGGTTTGCTCATTGTTTACTGTTGCATATCTAATAAAGGCATTTGCTTTGACCATTGTTTTACGGGGTATATTCGATAGTAAAGGTTTTTTGGAAATCATATGGATTGCGCCTCCCAATGCATCGCTACCATAGAGTGTTGACGCAGGACCATTGAGTACTTCAACTCTTTCTAACATATTCTGATCAACCGTAATGACATTTTGTAAGTGCCCTGATCTGTAAATCAGATTATTCATTCTCACGCCATCAACAATCAGCAGTACTCGACTTGCCTCGAATCCTCTGATGACCGGACTGCTGCCGCCTTGTTGACTTTTTTGAACAAATACATTTCCAGTTGAAGCCAGTAAATCGCCCATGTTTTGGGAATTGTTGTTGGCAATTGTTTTGCTTGTTATGATATCTATCTTCTGAACGATATTTTTCTTCTTCTCCGCAAATTTGCTTCCTGAGATGACTACTTCATCTAATTCTTTTGAAAGAAGGGAACTGTCTTTAGGTTGTTGTGCAATCGCTATGATGCAAGTAAATAATGCTGCAACGAGCATTGCAGTTTGCTTTATTTTCATACTATTCTTTTAAGTGGTTAATAAAATATACTAATCAGCCTAAAAGAAAATCGGGGGGTGGAGTGGATGGTGAAAGAAATGGATTGTTATGAGGAAAATCATTTTTAGCATATCGAAGAACAGATAAAGTCGTGAGGATAATAGGTTGTTCTTCTTTCATATCTAAAAATTGCACCAACTGAAAAAATCCGCCAATTTGTGCAAGGTGTTTGCTCTCGGAAT
>CAYFLQ010000053.1:0-8576 GCA_964344065.1 uncultured Sphingobacterium sp.
ATCCCAATGAAATTCTGAAAATACTTTCCTTTAATTCGTTGGAGTTGTTTCCTCTATAACTCAATTCGAATGCTGTATTTATGATTGTATACTGATTGGTATATACATTTCTTCTGACAGGAAGTCCTGTGCCAAAGCTGAATGTCTTTTGTCTTACAGTATTGTTCAATTTGATAATATCTGGTCCAAATGAAAATCCAACTCTGTAGGCAACTTTCGACCAATAATTATCTCCTTTGAAATTTGGTATAAGTTGTCCGCCAAGACGAATGGTCCATGAGTCGGCCATTTTATCTGTGTTTCCGTAGTATCTGTAATCACTCCATTTTGCCTTGTTGATTTCTGCACCGAACATCCAAATATTTTCGCGGTCAATCATAAAACCTGCACCCCATGAGGATGGATAAATGATGGTACCTTTTACATCTTGTCCGTGATAAACGCTGTCAATTTTTTGAATACCTGTGGTTGTAGAGAAGGAAACAGTTTCTCTTGAAATATTTCTGGTGGCAGAAAGTTCAGTTTTGAAGTTTGAGAAAGCGCCAATTCTGAAAGATGTATTCTTATTGATACTGATTTTGTATTGAAATCCTGCATTGTAAAACAATCCTCCAAAACGGGTAGTGTCCGTTGAGTTTGAAGTTTTATAGGTGAGCGTGTCGTTGACAAAAGCTACTCTTGTATTGTATTCTTTGTTTCCAAACATGTAACCAACATTCAGACCAACTGTGAAGTTTTTTGTTCCAAATCCCATTCCGGTATAAGCTTGGTAGGATCCGCCGTTGCCAACATAACCGTATCGAATGCTGTCGATTGAGGTACGGGTGCGAATGGCAATATCATAATTGATTCGACTGATGGGCCGAAGTCCAATGTTCATCCCCCAATTGTTTTTCTTGGAAAGGGGGAGTCCAAGTTGGAAATAAGATGGTATCAAATAGGATGAAGTAAAACTTTTGGGCGGATTCAGGGTTCTCAACGTTCTAGAACTATAATCCAACCCAATATCGTACGTCGTGATTTTGATATTGGCATAAGAAGCGGGGTTGGTAAAATTGACCGATTGAAAATTATTATAAGCAGCGGTCAAACCACCCATGGCCCTGTTCAGATTGTTTTGCTGGGGTATGAGGTCGCCCAATCCGTACCTCGAATAAGGCGAATTTTCCTGTGCCATGCCATTCGACATGATCAAACACAACGCTACAGAAATTACTGAAAAACAATTAGTTATTGGTCTCACTGATCGCATACAATCCTTTAAATAATAAGTCGGGGTCTGCAAATATCTTCTTTTTAAGAAGCCTTTCAAAATAGTTGCAATCACCCCCGGTTAAAACGACGTTAAAGTTCCCATATTTTTCTTGATATGCCTCTGTTATTCCCTCTATTTCTTTGGCCATTCCCCAGATGACCCCACTTAAAATATTTGTTTTTGTATCATATCCGATCAGAGGGAAATTCCAGTCTTTTTCCACCAGTGGCAGCAGGGCGGTATAGTCTTTGAGCGATTTTAGCCTCATTTCCAGGCCAGGCGAAATGCTGCCTCCCATAAAAACGCCGGCACTGTTGATGAAATTATAGGTAATACAGCTGCCCAGTCCAATCACCAAATTATTCTTTTTAGGAAAAAAATGAACCGCTGCTGCGGCCAATGCCAACCTATCGGCTCCCATGGTTTCTGGCTTTCCTACTGCCATGGTAAAATTCAATTTAGATTGATGATTTAATATATGCAGGGAAGTATTGCCAGATAAAAGCTCTTCAATTTTTTTATCATGCACTATAACTGAAGACAAAATAGATTTTTCAGGTTTGTGTTGTACGATTACAGATTGGAGGTTTTGAATAATATCCTTGCCCAATATTGTAACATGTACAAGCTTGGAAGCTTCGAATATTGCTGCCTTCATTCTTGTGTTGCCAAGATCAACACATAAAGTCTTCATGCACTTTTTTTGCAAAGGTGTGATAAAGTTGTTGAATCGCTTACATTATTATCAGCTTATTGCAATAATTTTATGCATTCACATGTCATCAGCTATCTTATCATCAGCGTATTCAGGCGATAAAAAAAGCATTGCCAGAGTCATTTCATTGATTGAAAATGAGACTGACATGGATGTGCAATCACCTAGCCATGCTGTTCCTGTTATAGGCATCACAGGTCCACCAGGAGCAGGCAAGAGCACCTTGGTGGATGCATTGATCGGTGAGTATGTTCGAGAAGGAAAATCAATAGCTGTTTTGTGTGTTGACCCATCATCAGTCGTTCACCAAGGAGCCATTTTGGGCGATCGTATACGGATGAGTCAATGGTTCAATCATCCAAATGTTTTTATACGTTCTCTTTCTAGCCGCGGATCCATGGGAGGATTGCATCCATTCATTCATAAGATCAAATGTTTTTTACAACAGTGCCCCTTTGATATCATTCTCATTGAGACCGTTGGAGTGGGCCAGTCTGAAATTGAAATCATTCGGCATGCTGACAAAACAGTATTGGTTTTGGTGCCTGAAGCAGGTGATGAAATTCAACTCATGAAATCTGGTATTGTAGAAGTAGCAGACTTATTTGTGGTAAACAAAACAGATAGACCTGGGTCAAATATCTTTGTGACACAACTTACCAATATGTTGAAGTCGAAAACCTCACCCAAAAAGGTATGTTCAACCATTGCTACCAAAGCAGAAGGAGTTGCAGAGTTGAAAAAAATGATTGATACACTGATATGAAAAACAGGGTCTTGTATTCATTTTATTTTCTGATTTCTTTATTGCCGCTTTGGATTTTATATATTTTGAGTGATATCACTGTTTTTATCATTCATCGGTTGCTTCGATATCGAAAACAGGTTGTGATGCAGAATCTCATGATTGCTTTTCCTGAAAAAACAGAAAAGGAAAGAGAAGTGATTGCAACCAAATTTTATCAAAATATGGTGGATGCTTTGATGGAGACCATCAAACTAATCAGTGCAAGCGATCAACAGTTTGAAAAAATGTTTTTAGTGGATCCCGCTTTATTCAAGCAGCTTCAGCAAACAGATAAAAAAATACAAATTCATGGAATGCACAATTTCAACTGGGAGATATTGAATTTGGGAATTTCAAAACATCTGCAACTACCATTTTTAGGTGTATACCAACCTATCAAAAATCTTTTTTTTGAGTCGCTGCTCACTAAGATTCGTACCCGATATGGTACGATTCTCATTCCTGCTCCAGATTTCAAGCAACAGTATCTTCCATATAAAGATCAGCAATACGTGATTGCATTGGTTGCAGATCAACATCCTAAGAGGCCTGATCAATCATGGTGGATCAATTTTTTTGGCAGGCCAACAGCATTCACACAAGGTCCCGAGAAAGCTGCACGTGAAACCAACAACCGTGTTGTGTTTGGAAATTTTTATAAAATCAAACGTGGAGTGTATACCTGCACAGCAGATCAAATATTGGATGATCCAGCATCCATGCTTCCAGGTGAATTGACAAAGCAATATGTTGCGTTTGTAGAAAAAAGTATCAGAGAGCGGCCTGATAATTATTTATGGAGCCACCGAAGATGGAAGCATGAATTCAAAGAAGCATATCAATCGATGCGAATCACTTGAGCAAATCAGAAACCATTTGGTTGAGCAGGTCCAGTCTTTCTAGATTCAGGCTGTAATACATAAACTTCCCCTCACGCTTGGTTTTCACAATGCCTGCTCTTCTTAAAATGGCTAGATGTTGACTTGCGACGGATTGTTCCATCCGCATTTCAACAAAAATTTCAGTAACGGTAACTTGTCCTTTGCCGTCAATGAATTGAATCATTTCTTGTCTCAGTTTATGATTGATGGCTCTGAGAATTAAGCCAGCTTTTTTGATGTTCAAATGATTTAAAAATGGAGCAGTTGATTTCAATTGATTGATTTGTGGAGAGTCGGCACTCGAAGAGCTGCTCTCTTCTTTTAAAAAGTCAGGCATGGTGGGTGTTTTGGTTAGGGTGGTTAGAAATCAATTGCAATTTATTGCTTTTTCGCATACAATGAAGGACTGAAAAAGTCTTTAACATAAAATGGTTCGGTGTATGCAATATCGCTGAAGGCTTCGTGGCTCCAATGTTTCAACGTTAATTTGATTTGATTTTCTATTGAGCTACTTGATTCAGGAAAAATAGCATGTGGGTGTGATGATATTGATTTCCATTTAGTACTTCCATTTCCAACAAATGAAATTTGATGATTGGAAAGTAAATCCTGAAAACTGTTCTCATCTAAAATCAATGCAGTTGGTTCAAGCAATGATTTCAATTGATCATTGTACACGGCAGTATATACTTCCATTCTTCTTGCATCAATCATTGAACAGACCAAGTCTGAATTTTTTATTTCTGTACTGCAGGCCAACCATTCGAGCGTGTTGATGCATATCAATGGAATATTCATTGCATAACAGATTCCCTTTGCTGCAGACAGACCAACCCTAAGACCCGTATAGGAGCCCGGACCGTTGATTACTGATACTGCATGTATGGAAGAAAGGGGGTATCCATTTTTCTTACATATTTCTTTGATAGCAGGTTGCAGAAAGGAGGCATGATCCATCGGACTGTTGTTATCGAGCTTATCCACAAGCTGATTCCCAACTGATAATCCAACATATGCTTCGTTTAAAGCTGTATTGATATGTAAAATAATTGGCTCTTGCATCCAGTTGCAAAAATAGGTCCTGCGAAAGCATTTATCTTCCTTAAATTTGAATTCATGTCAAAGAAAATTATCAATACCGAAAAAGCGCCAGCTCCCATTGGTCCATATAACCAATCAGTGATGGCCAATGGTCTATTATTTATTTCAGGTCAGATTGCCATCAATCCATCAAATGGGAATATCGAGGCTACTACGATAGCTGAGGAGACAGAACAAGTCATGAAAAATCTAGATGCCATTTTACAAGAAGCAGGATTGAATTTTTCGCATGTAGCCAAGACCACTATTTTCTTGTCTGATATGGCTCACTTTGCTACGGTCAATGAAGTCTATGCATCCTTTTTTACTGGCGACCATCCTGCCCGTGAAACCGTTGCTGTAAAAGGACTTCCAAAGGGAGTCAATGTTGAAATCAGCATGATTGCTGCTTCCTAAAATCCCCCTTTTCATTGTACCTTTGTGAAGTGTAATTGATTGCAGGCGCAATCGTTTTTTCTTCAACTCAATCACATATATGAGAATTTTTTCGCTTCTCCTCATGGTCTTGGTTTTTTCATCATGCAGCCCCAAAAAATCTGATCAAAAATCCGCTTTTGAAGACCCGTTGCTATACAGTAAAACGGTGAAGCAGCTGAATGATATTGTATTGGAAAATAATTTCCCTCCCATGATTGCATCCCGCAACTATGCGTATGCATCCATTGCAGCATATGAATGTGTTGCAGCGGGAAACAATCATTATCCATCTTTTTCAGGAAGAATCAAACATATGCCGGCTATGCCCAAGCCTACTGAACCTTCTAAAGTAGATTATTCATTGTCTGCATTGCTTGCATTTATTAAAGTGGGCAATGAAGTCACCTTTCCTGAAGGAAGCATGATGAAATACTATGAAGACATGTTGCATGTGGCAGATAGTTTAGGAGTTTCAGAGGATGTAATTACATCCAGCAAGGAATTTGCAGATGCTATCTCATCTGCCATTTTAAAATGGAGCAAAGGGGATCATTATGCTGCCACCAGAGGAGCTTCCAGATATTCTGTAAATGATTCACTTGGGAGATGGGTTCCAACACCCCCTATGTATGCTTCAGGGTTGGAGCCACATTGGAGAGAAATCAGACCATTTGTACTGGATTCTGCTTCACAATTTAAACCAGGTCGTCCACCTGTTTTTAATATGAAACCCAATACAGTGTATCATCGCTCATTGATGGAAGTAAAAAATACTGGAGATCAATTGACTGACGAGCAAAAACATATAGCAGATTTTTGGGATGACAATCCTTTTAAAATGAATGTATCCGGACATGTAATGTTTGCAACAAAAAAATTCTCACCTGCTGGACATTGGATGAATATTGTGGGAATTGCTGCCAAACATGCACATGCTGATTTTGCAAAGACGATTGCTTCATATGCTCACACTGCCATTGCATTGTTCGATGGGTTTATCAGTTGCTGGGACGAAAAATACAGAAGCAATTATGTTCGTCCAGAAACGGTCATCAATGCCAATCTTTCAGCAGAGTGGCGACCTTATATTCAAACTCCTCCATTTCCATCCTATACCAGTGGGCACTCTACTATTTCTGCTGCAGCTGCAGAAGTGATGACTGCTTTTTATGGAGATACATTATCATTCACTGATACCTCATTATTAGAATTTGGCATAGCGAATCTCGAAATCAAAGCTTTTCGTGAAGCTGCTCAAGAGGCCAGCATTTCAAGGCTTTATGGAGGGATTCATTATCGATTTGATTTGGATTCAGGCAATGCAGCAGGAAAAAGATTGGGTGAAACCGTGGTAAAGAAACTGCTCAAATAAGCATTTAGACAATACAGTAGATCGCCTATAAGCTATTAAAGCTTTTTTTGAACTAACTTACTGATGTATTGTTTATTATATTATGCAAGAAAACACTCAGCCATCCAACACATTGGATCTTTCTGTAAATGAAGAAAAGATTCAATCCATTTTCAAGCAGCAAATTGAATTTTTTAATTCAGGGGCAACCCGTTCATTGAAGTATAGAATCAGTGCCCTCAAGCAATTGAAGGCTGCCATTCAACATCATGAAAATGAAATTGAAAAAGCACTCTTTCAAGATCTGAGAAAATCCAGCTTTGAAGCCTTTGGAACTGAAGTAGGCATCATTCTCAAAGAACTTGATTTTACCATACGTCATTTAGAAGATTGGGCAAGACCTCAATCGGTTCCCACTCCATTGATGTTTTTCCCGTCATCTAGTAAAATTTACAGGGATCCTTTGGGTGCCGTGTTGATCATCGCTCCTTGGAACTATCCATTTCAACTTGTTTTCGGACCTCTGATTTGTGCCATTGCTGGAGGCAATACTGCATTCATCAAACCATCTGAAGAAGCCATGCATACCGCTAAGCTGGTTGAAAAAATCATTCATGAAACTTTTGATGCAAGTTATATATATGTAGTGCAGGGCATTGGTGCGGAAATCATTCCTGCTCTGATTAATTCAGTAAGATTTGACCATGTATTTTTTACGGGCAGCACCATGGTAGGCCAAAAAATCATGGAAATGGCCTCTAAAAAATTGATTCCTGTTACTCTTGAATTGGGGGGGAAGAGTCCAACCATTGTTGATGCATCTGCCAATCTTGAATATACTTCCAAAAAAATTGTATGGAGTAAATTGATCAATGCTGGCCAGACCTGTATTGCACCAGATTATGTGTTGGTACACAGCTCTGTGAAGGATCCATTGGTAGAAAAAATAAGGAATCATATTTCAACGATGTTTGGAGAAGATGTTCAACAGAGTGAAGATTATGGACGTATCATCAACCAGAAAAGATTCAAGAAACTGGTTTCTTATTTAGATGGTGCCAAGATCCTCAGTGGTGGTAAGTTTGATGAAAAGGATTTATACATTGAGCCAACCATTATAGAACATCCTTCCATAGATGATGCTGTCATGAAAGAGGAAATATTTGGACCCATCCTTCCCATCATTTCATTCAATGATCATGCAGAAGTGTTGCAATGGATTGACAGAAATCCTTTTCCGCTTGCATTGTATCTATTTGCAGATGATAAAAAAATACAAGACTTCTACATTCAACGAGTAAGATTCGGAGGATGCAGTGTCAACAATGGTTTGATACATATTGGCAATCCACACCTTCCATTTGGTGGCGTTGGTCCTAGTGGCATTGGACAATACCATGGGAGATTCGGATTTGAGAATTTTACACGTCCAAAATCTGTTTTGTTCTCAAAATCCTGGTTTGATGTTCCAGTTTTGTATGCACCATTCAAAGGAAAAACAGGATTGCTCAAAAAGATTTTCAAATATACCTGACCTATGTTTAGACAATTTAAAATACAAGGGCTTGCATCGCTACTCGTATTGCTTTTGCTTATGGTAGGATGTGCTTGTTCCTCATCAAAAATTCAAAAAGATATGAGTGCCAGACAGAGAATATTAAAATCATTCTATCCGACATTGACAAAAGTGACCAGATTTTTTGGTGTGAAAACAGATGTCAAATTGCCAGGTAAAAAAATGGATGCTCCAACATCATTGTATGATTATACATATGAAACCATCGATGGTGACACCACCATCATCAAACAGTTTGCAGGCAAAAAAATAGTGATTGTAAATACTGCAAGTGATTGCGGATATACGGGTCAATATGCAGAGTTACAAAAACTATATGCACAAGAAAAAGGCAACATTGTCATTGTTGGCTTTCCTGCCAATGATTTTAAAGAACAAGAAAAAGGAAACAATGAAGCCATCGCTGCATTTTGTAAAAAGAATTATGGTGTTGAGTTCCCCTTAGCAGCAAAATCTGTTGTGGTGAAAGGTAAAAGCCAACATCCTGTTTTTA
>CAYFLQ010000054.1:0-8570 GCA_964344065.1 uncultured Sphingobacterium sp.
AGTGCAAATGCGATATCAACAGATGCTAAAATAATTACCACAACAGACAAAGTTGTAAAATAAATTTTGCCATGTAAGTTCACAAAATATCTTCCCTTTGGCTCCATGAGACTGACGCGGAAAAATTTATTGATCCATATATATATTTTAGTATTGCCTGGATCAAACTCAGCATCATCTTTCTTAAGGAACAACTTGTACCCCGTATATAATAGAAAAAAGCCAAATATGTAAAGAATCCAATGAAAACGATCAATGATTTCAATTCCTATTGCAATGAAAATAATTCTAAAAACAATCGCAAGCAAGATGCCAATAAGCAAGGCCCTTCCCGCGTCTCCTTCCTCAACTTTAAAGAATGTAAAAATGAGGATAAACACAAATATATTGTCAATGCTGAGCGACCACTCCATCAAATAAGCTGTAAAAAACTTGGTAGCGGTTAGGGGTGTTTTTTCAAACCATAAAAACACAGCAAAAGCAACAGAAAGTCCAACCCAGAATATAGTCTGAAACAAAGCTTTCTTGATACTGATGTGTGAGTTTTTTTTACTCATCAATCCCAGATCAAGCATCAAGGCAACAACCAGCACAATTCCAAAAGTAAGATAGGTGATTTGATCAACAGACATAATCAGATTTTATAATTCAGCAAAGATAATCAATCTATCATGCACGCTTACCCATAATCCTTGAATACCTGACCCTTCTCATTTGTTTAAATACCAACATAAAAAGTAACGGAATCAAAATAGGGCCAAGGAGATTGAGTATTTTCAAAGATAAACTACTGCTTTTTAGCATTTCTTTGTCTAATAAACGCAATTGATATTTTTTCGCCCTAGAAGTTAGCAGAGTTGCCCCATCGGAGAGATAAAAAAGAATATTTTTTAAAAATTCTTTATTGCCGTATTGAATTCGAGTGTATTTATTTGTGCCCATTGCAAGGGGGCCATCTTCATCACTCACAGGGTTCAAGAATATATCTCCATCAGCAATTATGATCATTTTATTTTGCTCAGATTGACTTAAGAATTTCATGCCAGTTGTATTGAGCAAAGACAACTGATCACTTTCAGCCATCCTGTTTTTATACAAGGAAGTAAATGTACCTTCTAATAAAATCGACATGGGTATATGTTGCTGTTGAAAACTTTGTAAATCATTTTCAGATTTAACAGGTTTCCATTCTACCAAAGCAGGCGTTGCAATTTTTCTACCATAGATGGAACCAGAAAGTAGAATGTTCTTGGATACCCCTTGAGATGCCACTGTATCAATGGATTGTGGAAAAGAGGTAAGAACTTTATCAAGATTTCTGGAGATTGGATGCAATGATATATCCCCAACCAGCGGGGCGTAAGGCCAAGGCAACAGTTGAACTTGAGGTTTATCACCAATATTGCCAACAATCGAAGGAACCTGATCAGACTCAAGATCCTGCATCAAATCACGGTTGATCCTCACACCATATTTAAACAATTGATCATCGAGATTCAATCCCATGTCATATGCAAGAAATGAACCTTTGCTTCTTTGTAAACTATCCATGCTTGCATACAATTGATCGATAGCCCAGATCACTTTACCACCGCGCATGATGTACTGATCCACTTTCAATTTCTGTTGATCAGTGAATGGGCGCATGGGTTTATTAACAATCAATAAATCAAATTGCTGTGGTATATATGGTACACTATCAATATTGATCACACCAAAACCATATTCTTTTTTTACAACGTTTTCAATCATATCATATACGTGTAAATCAAGTGGTTCATCATTACCAGATAAGTACCCCACAACTGGAATGTCGGTTCTTAATAAAATTTTGATGGCTCGGGTAATTTTATATTCCAATTGAGAAGTAGCCTCATTCAATGCGTCCAATCCTTCCAAACTACTTTGGCCTTCCAGAAAATCTATGCCGACTTGTCCGTTCTCGCCAGTCAATACTGCACCTGGAAATATCAATGTTTGTTCTTTCTGGCTGAGATCTGAAGCTTGTGAAGTAACATTGGTAGGATGCACACCTATTTGCTGAAGAGAGTCAAACAAATATGCTTTTGCGCTATCAGAAAGCCCTTCCCCAGGTTTCTCAAACTTAATGGAAAAATTTCCATTGCTGATTCGATGATAACTATTGGCAATATGCTCAGCAGCATTGGCAAGTTTTTGAAAACCTACCGGCACATCACCTTTGATATAAACTGTTAATTCGAGCGGTTGTTTTAATTGCTTTACATATTGAAGAGAAGCGTCCGTTATGGTATACCTTTTATCAACAGTCAGGTCAATACCGGTATAAATAAAAGAAGCAATGAAATTGATAACTATAACCAATACAAGCCCTATCGTCCAACTTATATATGATGTATTTTTTTTCAATTGACTTTTTTTTGGAGGACAGCAATGGTCTGATAAAGAAAAAATGATACAATAGATAAAAAATATATCAAGTCATTGAACGCTAAAAACCCTTTATTGATATTTTCAAAATGATATTTGACACCCATCAACGAAAGATAATACCCAATATTTTTCCCTGCTACATAAAAAGCAGGAAAATAATCAAACACATAGTAAAGCAAAAAACATAAAAATGCAGTGACCATAAAAGAGGCCAGGGCATTTGAAAAGCAAGAACTGACATATATTCCAATGGATGCATATACTGCGCATAATAAAAGCAGTCCGATATAGGAACCCAGCACACCGCCTGCGTCTAATCCGTTTAATGAAACATATCCAAGTGTAGTTACATAGATTGTTGTTCCAAGCAATGCAATACAGATGATGATGAATACTGATATAAATTTACCTAGCACCAAGGATCTTGATGAGATCGGTAAAGACTTCAACATCTCGTAGGTTCCCATTTTAAATTCATCGCTGAAACTTCTCATGGTAATCGCTGGAATCAAAATAAGCAACAACAATGGCGATAAATCAAAAAATGAATCCAAACTTGCATACCCAGCATCCAATAAATTGGTGTCTGGAATAACAAAGAGCATAATACCTGAAACCAATAAATAAACGACGATAGAAATATATCCTATCCATCCTGAAAAAAATTGACTGCATTCCTTCCTGATGATCGTCCACATAATTGTTTGCAAGATTACATGAAGTAGAGAAAATTACATCCAAACGATGTGATAAAAACCAAGTTTTTTTTCAACGAACTGTTAATTTGCCACTGTTGGGGGGATATATGAAGTGTATGAAACTGGGCATAGGTATAGTTCTGATCATTTATACATGTAACACATACGGTCAGAAATGGTGGGATGGTGAAGCAGGTGACAGTGCTTGGCATTCAGCAAAAAATTGGTTTCCAGATGGAGTACCAGCTCCAACAGATGACATCATCATTGATAACAAAATACTGGATAGGAGTTTTAACATATTCATTGGAAGCGGCGACAGCATCCGAATCAACTCAATCAAAGTCATGCCATCCAATGGGCATCAACTCACCATAGAAATTACTCCAACCAATACATTGCCCACAGCCTTTACAATACTATCATCAGAGAAGAGTATAGAATTATTTCAACATGCTGTGCTGATCAATCATTCTGGAGCCTCTTCTGGAAATATTTTTTTGCTCAACGGTTCGATGTATATACACAATGGAGGGAAATACATTCATAAAACCAATAGGGGAAATTCATACATCATTTCAAAATTAGCAATAGACGATGGGAGCAAGAAAGGTATAGTTGAATTTGATGTTCCTGGAAATGCAGGATACACCCTTTCCCTATCGGGCAGAACATTTGGCAGTCTCATACTGAGCGCTACTGAGTCTGCAAAAAAATCATACAGTGGAAGCGGTGCCAACAAACTGACCATTGAAGGAGATTTTATCATTGGAGAAAATACATCATTCACTTCTACCCTCAGCAGTATGATTCAAGTAAATGGCAACTTGAGCATCAAAGGCACATGCAATTTGAATCCAGTTTCTCCAGACAGCATAGGCCGTTCACTGTATTTGGGTGGAGACAGCAGCAATATTGATGGAAACATTAAGACAGGTCAATATTTCAATCAATTCATTTTCGGATCTAAGATCAACAAGTTGTCATCTAATGTTTCATTAGACTATGGAACCATAGTCATCAGTAAAAATTCACAGATATATTTAGATACGTTCTATATAAAATCCAGAAAAGAAATTTCCATTTTACAGCATGCACTGATAGAATCAGCAAACCAAACTGGTATTTCTAACGATACGATTTCTGGATGCCTAAGAACGCCGTTTCTGCGATTAGACGACTCACTAAAATTTATATTTACTGGTAGAAACATTCAACACAGTGGGGTAAGTCTTCCAGCTAAAATCCAGTCACTCACCTTACAGGTTGGCAGCAAACTAATACTTGATAAAGAGGTAGAAATAGCAGATACCTTGAATCTGATACAAGGAGTCATTGTCAGCGATTCTCTACATAAAATAATATTCAGTGGAAGATCTGTGCAATCAAATGAAAAAGCATTTATTGATGGGCCAGTCCGCTTTGTCATTCAATCAGATGGATTAGCATATATGCCCTTGGGCAAAAATAATCAGCAAGCCGCTCTATACATGGATGCTAGAGCTGGAGAGTCATTTCAGGTTGAATACCTAGATTCCACGAATGAGTTTGCAAAACAAACATTGTCTTTTCCTGTAAAAACTATTAGCCAAAATGAATGTTGGAAAATCACATCAACAAATACCATAAAAGCAGACAGTATAAGAAGAATGATCTTTCACACAAACAGCATATCAACACCTGGTAATAGTCATTACATTGTTCGATTAAACGACTCGATGCATTGGGAAATGCTCCCCTTATTAAGCAATAATCCTTTGCCCAACACAGTGGGCACACAATCAACCATGAAAACTTCGGTATACTCAATAGGTACGATCGAACAAATAGCATTGCCAAAGGAGATATTCGAGCTTACTATGTTACATATCAATCAGACTTTATGGCTTAATTGGCAATTCAACAGCAATGAACGTGTGAAAAATTTTCATATTGAAACATCTGAAAATGGAATAGATTTTAACACAATAGATTCTCTGCGCCCAGACTTAAAACAGTCTTCTATCTCTTTTGAATACAAGCTTGATAATGCACTGACGCATGTTCGTTTCTTTCGTATACAATCAATTTTAATGAATGGAATGAAATCATATTCGAACATCATTCCTAACAGATTTGCATCCAACGATCACAACGTTTATCCAAACCCATGTACCAATCAATTGATATTGAAAACAAATGGAAAAATCCCAGATCAAATTTTTATCATCGAAAACACGGGAAAGAAAATGATCGTTCCGTATCAGAAAAAAGAAAATACGTTGTTGCTGGATGTATCCAAGCTCAACAAGGGAGGATTTTATTTAGTTGAACATTTGAATGAGCAGTTCTGCATGCATCCATTCATTAAAAACTAGACTGAGAAGCTCTCTCCGCACGCACAGGTTCTATTGGCATTGGGATTGATAAAATGAAAACCTTTACCATTGAGTCCGTCAGAAAAATCTAACGTAGTATTAAAAAGATAGAGTACGCTTTTTCTATCAGTAACCAATTTCATCCCTTTGTCTTCAAAAATCTGATCACCTTGATGCACCACATTATCAAAATCCATTTTGTAAGTGAGTCCTGAGCAACCCCCACTCACTACGCTTACACGCACAAAGAAATCATCCCCCCTGCCTTCCTCGGAAAGCAGGGCCAATACCCTACCTTTGGCCTTTTCACTGATAAAAATCCCAGACATCAAACTTGTATCATTCATACCCTGTAAATAACCGTACAAAGTTAGTACTTACAGTTTTAAGAAATGAATAGTACATTTATTAAACAATGCATAAAATTGAACATATCGCCATAGCGGTAAAATCACTTGCCGTATCTGTTCCACTTTTTGAGAAATTATTGGGAAGTAGCTGCTACAAAATTGAAGAAGTTGCAAGCGAAAGCGTCAACACTGCTTTTTTTCATACCGGTGAAAGCAAAATTGAACTTTTAGAAGGCACAGATCCAAATGGAGTCATATCAACATTTATTGCTAAAAAGGGTGAAGGGCTCCATCATATTGCATGGGGGGTTGATAACCTTGCAGAAAAAATTGCATCATTAAAAAATGAGGGATTTGAATTCATCAATGAAGTGCCCAAGAAAGGAGCAGATAATAAAATGATAGTTTTTTTGCATCCAAAATGCACGAATGGAGTTTTGGTAGAGTTGTGCGAGGAAATCAGGTAATACAACAATGAATCAAAGACTCAGTTTTTCTACCGCATTTTGAGCAGCAATTTGACCTGCATCTTTTTTATTGAACGCTTTTCCCTCTGCAATCACTTCTCCATCCACAATGGCGCCTACTGTAAAAAGCTTTCGTCCATTCTCCATTTTTTCATCAATGGTTTCGAACTCCAATAGTTTACCCGAGCGGTTTGCCCAGCTGAAGAGTTTATTCTTCTGGTTGATTTCAATTTGTTCAAGATCTTCGATAAACAAATGAGGAATAATAATTTTTTTAAAGACCCAACGCTTGGTTGCTTGATAGCCCTTATCAATGTAAATGGCTCCCACCAATGCTTCCAGCGCATTTCCAAAAATCTGACTTGACTTCAATGATCCATCCTGCTTATTGTATGAAGTTATTTTTTTAAAGCCCATTCTGATAGCGATATCATTCAACATTTGTCGATTCACCATTTTGCTTCGCATTTCTGTCAGGAATCCTTCCCCTTTGAATGGATACTTCATGAATAAATAATCCGCAATAATCCCCCCTAGAATGGCGTCTCCCAAATATTCAAGACGCTCATTGTTATCGGTTGCTTTTTCTTTGATAGATCGGTGCGACAATGCAGCGATGTAAAGGCTTATTCTTCCTGGAGTAAATCCAAGCAGATAAACCAGATGTTTCAGAAATTCTTTCCGATCTCGTTTGCTAAAAATATAATAGAGTCTATACAGCACCCAATGAGGAGGTTGAATGAATATGCTGATTGCAAATCAGGTTTTCTTAAAGGTACTTCTTTATGATGATAGATGCATTGTGCCCACCAAATCCGAATGTATTATTCAGAGCAGCTCTCACTGTTCTCTTTTGGGGTTTTCCAAAAGTAAGATTCAACTTGGGATCCAGTTGATCGTCGTCTGTAAAATGGTTTATTGTAGGCGGCACGCAATCATGTACAACCGCGTTGATACAAGCAATGGTTTCGATAGCACCTGCTGCTCCCAACAGATGTCCTGTCATGGATTTTGTTGAGCTGATGTTCAATTTGTATGCATGATCGCCAAAGACGTTCAAAATAGCTTTGGTTTCAGCGATATCACCCAATGGAGTGGATGTTCCATGCACGTTGATATAATCAATGTCTGATGGCTCCATGCCAGCTTCTGCCAAGGCAACACGCATCACGTTTAGAGCACCCAGTCCTTCCGGATGTGGTGCCGTAATATGGTAAGCATCTGCAGTAGCACCGCCTCCAACAATTTCAGCATAGATCTTGGCACCACGCTGTTTAGCATGCTCCAATTCTTCAAGAACAACTGCGCCACTCCCTTCACCCATAACAAATCCATCTCTGTCTTTATCAAAAGGTCTTGATGCAGTTTTTGGATCATCATTTCGCTCGCTCAATGCTTTCATTGCATTAAAACCAGCCACCCCTGCATCACATACTACCGCCTCACTACCTCCAGCTACGATGGCGTCGGCTTTACCAAGACGTATGTAATTGAAGGCTTCAAGAATGCCATGCGTTGAAGAAGCACATGCACTGACCACTGCAAAATTGGGGCCTCGAAATCCGTGTCTCATGGAAATGTGACCAGCTGCAATGTCAAGAATCATTTTTGGAATGAAAAAAGGATTGAAACGAGGAGTCCCGTCTCCTTTTGCATAAGCCATGACCTCTTCCTGGAATGTAAGGAGTCCGCCTATGCCACTGGAAAAGATCACACCAACCCTGTCGGGATTGACATTGTCTTTATGGATGCCGGCATCCTTGATGGCTTCATCACTGGAAACCAACGCAAGTTGTGTAAACCGATCCACCTTCCTTGCTTCTTTTTTATCTAAATAAGCAACGGGATCGAATCCTTTTACTTCGCAGGCAAATTGTGTTTTGAATTTGGATGCATCAAAAAGAGTGATTTTGTCGGCCCCTGATATTCCATTCAGCAACCCATCCCAATATGCTTGTGCAGTATTGCCAATGGGGGTGATGGCACCCATGCCGGTGACTACAACTCTTTTCAGTTCCATATGAAATTTTAAGTAAGAAAGATACTTCTTTACTTAGAATGTTCCTCTAGATAAGTGATCGCTTGACCAACAGTAGTGATGGTTTCAGCTTGCTCATCAGGGATTGAAATATTGAATTCTTTTTCAAATTCCATGATCAATTCAACTGTATCCAACGAATCAGCTCCAAGATCATTTGTAAATGACGCCTCAGCTGTTACCTCGTTCTCGTCTACTCCTAATTTGTCAACAATAATTTTCTTTACTCTTGTTGCAATGTCTGACAT
>CAYFLQ010000055.1:0-8419 GCA_964344065.1 uncultured Sphingobacterium sp.
CAACTACTTCTAAAATCCAATCACATTGATTGATCTTAGCAAGATCATCATCAAAATTGCCAGTAGTAATAAGTTTGACTACTTCTTTGGTATAGATTGGTGATGGATTGGATTTGATGGCAGCCTCCAACGCATTGTTCACCAATTTATCTTTTACAGATTTTTTATCATCAGGCTTTGCATCTGGGGATGCAATATCCAAGAGGAGAACTGGTATTCCAATATTGGCAAAATGACAAGCAATACGGGATCCCATAACACCACTTCCTAATACGGCGACTTTTTTAATGTGGGGCTTCATCTCACAAAAGTTAATTGTAAAAAAGAAAAAAGCTCATGCATGTGCACGTACGAGCAACTCTTTAAAGTTACAAGTTTTTTAAGATGGATAGCGTTGAAAAAATAGTTGCTTATGAAACTTTCCAACCGCCATTGGAAAGGTTGCCAGCGGATGCAAAATGGAGCTTTCCATGAAGGTCTTCTGCCATCAGAATCATTCCATTGCTATCAATGCCTCTCATTTTTCTTGGGGCAAGGTTTGCAACTACGATTACTTGTTTGCCTATAACTTCTTCAGGCGAAAAATGCATAGCGATTCCAGAGAGAATGGTGCGCTTTTCGAATCCAAGGTCAATTTCTAATTGAAGCAATTTATCTGCTTTGGGTACTTTCTGAGCTGAAAGAATCACACCTGTTCTTAAATCAATCTTACCAAAATCATCGATGGTTATTTCTTGCTTCAAAGGGAGATAAGATGACTCGTTTTCAGGGATTGTATTTTCTTCAGCTTGCATAGAAGCAGATTTTAATTTATTGATTTGAAATTCAACTTCTTCATTTTCAATTTTTCTGAATAAAAGTTGGGGTTCACGTAAGCTGTACCCTACACTCAGTAACTTCATACTGCCTGCATTCGACCAGTCAAGCATTTTCTCTACTACTTTCATCATTTTACACATGGTGAGTGCGGTACTCGGCAGAAAAGGATGAATAAATATGGATAGATTAGCTGTTAGTTGTAAACAGTTATGCAAACAATTATCGATCAATTGTTGATTAACAGGATGCTCAGATAAGGACTTCGCTTTTATCCAAGGTTCTTTTTCCTGCATGTATTTATTGCCCTTTCTTGCGAGATCGATTACTTCAAACAATGCTTCACGAAACTTATATTGTTCAAGCGCTGTTTCAATTTTTTGTTTTGCCAACTGGACATCTTCTTTCAATTGAAGGTCAAGAGAATCTTCCAGCTCAAAGTGGTATGCAGGAACTTTGCCATTGCATAACTTATGCATGAGGACAAATGTTCTGTTCACAAAATTTCCAAATATAGCGACCAGTTCATTGTTGGTTGCATCTTGAAAACCCTTCCAGGTAAATTCACTGTCCTTGGATTCTGGTGCAATTTGCGTCAAGTAATACCTCAACATGTCAACACACTGATCTCCTCCATTTTCTTTTTTCACAAAATCCTGGATGAAATCTCTCATTTCTAATTTCCAGTTTCTACTGGTACTCATTTTATCTCCTTCCAGGTTGAGAAATTCATTTGCTGGAACATTGGCAGGCAAAATGTTTCCATGAAGCTTCAGCATTACAGGGAAGATGATACAATGGAAGACAATATTATCTTTTCCAATAAAATGAACCAGCTGAGTATCTTGATCATACCAATATGGCCTCCAGTCTTTTTTATTTTCAATAGCCCATTGCTTGGTTGCAGATATGTATCCAATGGGTGCATCAAACCAAACATATAAAACCTTGCCCTCTGCATCCTTCACTGGAACTTTAATCCCCCAATCCAAATCTCTTGTAACGGCACGGGATTGCAAGCCCCCATCAATCCAACTCTTGCATTGACCTACCACTGAACTTCGCCAATCATCCTTGTGCTGATCTAAAATCCACTCTCTCAAAAAAGCCTCGTGCTTAGCCAAGGGTAAATACCAGTGAGATGTTTTTTTCTTTATGGGAGCATTTCCACTGATGGTACTGACAGGATTAATCAGTTCATCTGGACTTAATGCAGTTCCGCAGGTTTCACATTGATCACCAAAAGCGCGATCGCTTTTACAATTCGGACAAGTTCCTTTGATAAAACGATCAGCCAGAAAAGTATTGGATGCTTCATCATAATACTGTTCTGTTTCTTTTGTCTCTAATTCATTTCGTTCATATAAATATTTGAAAAACTCTTGGGCAGTTTCATGGTGCAGTGGATCTGAAGTACGATGATAGATATCAAAACTGATATGCAAATCAGCAAAATCTTCTTTCATTGCATGATGATACTTGTCGATAATTTCCTGGGCAGTTGTATGTTCCTTCATGGCCTGGATTGGTATAGCCGTCCCATGCTCATCGCTTCCACAGACAAAAACAACATCTCTTTGTTGGGCTCTTAAATATCTGACATAAATGTCTGCAGGGATATATGCACCTGCCAAATGGCCAATGTGTTTCAATCCGTTTGCATATGGGAGCGCTGATGTAACCAAATACCTTTTAGGCTGCATATAGAGATGAATAGTAACTGCAAAAATAATCAAATGTGGCGAAAGGCTTTGAGTGATTTTGAATAATAGAAGTACTTTTATACGATGAAAACTCCCCCCTTTCTCAAACCAGGTGATACGATTGGTATTGTTTGTCCGGCTGGATATATGCCAAAAGAAAATATTTCGAATTGTGTTTCAACTCTTAAAAAATGGGGATACAAAGTGCAGATTGGGAGCACGGTTGGCGGAAAATCAAAAAATTATTTTTCAGGGACAGATCATGAAAGGCTAACAGATTTACAATCAATGTTAGACAACAAAAAAATCAAGGCAATTATTTTTGGAAGGGGTGGATATGGTACAACTAGAATCCTGGATGACATCAACTTTGAGACATTCAAGAGATTTCCAAAATGGATTGTTGGCTTCAGCGATATTACTGTGTTGCATGGATACTTGCAACATTCACTCAAGTTCTCCAGTATACATGGCCCTATGTGTGGCGCATTCAATCAGTTGCCAAGGGAGAACCGGTTCACGTTATCATTAAAAGACACGCTTGAAGGAAAACCAACCATTTATGAATCAACATTTCACCCTTTAAACAATCCAGGTAAAGTTAAAGCGCCTGTAGTAGGCGGAAACTTGTGTCTATTAACACATGGCATTGGCACCAACGCTGAAATTGACACCAAAGGAAAAATATTATTTATCGAGGATGTAGGTGAACAACTATATAATATTGATCGAATGATGCTTCAAATGAAGAGAAGTGGAAAATTAGACCAATTAAAAGGATTGATAATAGGAGGATTTACAGATTGCAAGGATACCGAAAGACCTTTTGGAAAAAATGCAAATGAAATTATTTTTGACCATATCAAAGAATACGATTTTCCAACATGCTTTGGCTTTCCAATTAGTCATGATAAAGAGAACGTTGCCATTCAACTTGGAATGAAATACATATTAGAAATCAGTGCAGATAAAACTATGCTAAGTTCCGTTTAGCCAATCAAATGCTTCAACGCACTTTTGATATTAGAGTAGATAAAGTTGAATCCAGTTTGTTGAATTTTGGTTGAATCAACAGTTGCGCTTTTAAGCACTTCAATACTCATCTCACCTAACATGAGTTTCAATAAAAATGTGGGCACTTTAAACGGTATGTACAACTTGCCATTCATTGCTTGAGCAATGCCGATCACCATGTCTTTATTGGTAACTGGTTCAGGTGCAACCAGATTGTATACGCCAGTCATTTCATTGGTTTCAATTGCATGTACAAATGCCCTACAGAGGTCATCTATATGAATCCAGCTGTATATCTGGTTTCCAGAGCCTAAAATAGCTGCCACGCCCAACCGTGCAGGCCTTTTAAACTCAACCAATGCCCCACCTTCATTGCTCAACGCCAAACCCAATCTATATTTTACAAGTCGTTTTCCCAATGATTGAACTTGTTCAATACTTTCTTCCCATGCTTTACAGGTTTCACCTAAAAAGTCCATTGAAACAGGATCTGTTTCAACAAAAGGGGTTCCATGATCCTCTCCATACCAACCAACTGCAGAAGCACTTACGACTGCTTTCACTTTGTTAGGTTGCTTAGACAATGCTTGAAATAAAAGTTCACTCGACTGTGTACGGCTTTTTTTAATCTCTTCTTTTCGCTTTTTTGTCCATCGCTTTTTAGCAACACCCTCACCAGCAAGGTGTACAATATAATCAGCTTGAGAAAGTGCCTGGGGATCCAAGAACATTTTATCTGTATCCCAACGGGCATAAAATATTTTACCACTGGGCCTAAAACTATTTTGCAATGAAGAAGCTCTATACTGAGAAGCAGTCTCAATAGGATTTCTTGAAAGTATAATAACATCATAGCCCTGCTGCATCAATAATCTGCTTAAGGCAGTTCCAATCATCCCTGTTCCCCCTGTGATAAGTACCGTCGGCATTGTAATAGGTTTCTGCAAAAATACATCATCAATAAGATCTTAGAAACAAAAAGCCCCACAAGAATATGGGGCTACAGTTGGTTTTGGTTATGCTGACATTAGTCAGGCTTCTTTCCTTCCAAGAAAGTATTGATGGTACTTATTTGGGTGTTGTTTTGATCATCTGTCCCTACAGAGTAGCTTGAATAAAACTTCTCAACCGAGGCCAATGTTGTGTTGTGAACCTGCAAATTATGACGCACATAGGCAGGTATACTATCATACTCATTGTTGGGATCAGCCGCATTAAAGTTGAAAGAGAGATTTCTTAATTTGTACAATCTTTCAGCAGCTCTGATTTTTTGAGCCTCTGCTTCATCAAATGCTGCCATAGGGCTGTCTATAGTCGCAGATGTAGGTATGACAGGCTCTTCCATTGTAACAGTTGGTTTAACTGGCTCCTCAACTTCCTCATGAAATACAATTTGCATCAGTTCTTCCGCCTCGATTTCATTTTCAGTCTCAGTGTGTGCTTGCACATGCACAGAAACAGCTTCTACTGTATTTTCAACAACATCTTCTTGCTGAGCAATGGGTTCAATGATTGGTTGAATAGGTGCAGGTTCTTCAACTACAGCAATGGTTACAGATGGAGTTTCTTCAGCATAGATAATAGTTGGCTTTACCAATAACCCTGAAGTTCGCTCTGCAATTTCTTCCTTGATTGCATTGATTTCTTCTGCGGTAGGTTCTTGCAATGGCGCAGGTTCCACTGTAGGTTCTGTCTCAATTGAAATTGCTTCAACAACTAAAGGTGTCTGCTCAACTTCTACATCAAATTCAAAAACAACTGGTTTTTCCTCATCCACCATATTTATTTCAGCCACTTGAATGTTTGACGCAGGTTCGTCAACAACCAACTCTATTTCATTGGATGGCTTTTCTTCAAATTCAATTTGAGGTTCTTCTATTTTCAAACTTTCTACTGGTGTATCTATTTGGTCAGCTGCAGGCTCATCCACTACTAATTTCACTGGTTCGGAAATGGGCTTTGGAGCGATATCCAGAGTAAACATGATTTTCTCCTCTTGAACAACTTTCTGTTCAGCAGGCTTGGTTTCTCCAAATGGGGATTTTTGTTCAAAGCCAGTAGCAATAATGGTTACGCTGATATCATCTCCCAACGATTCATCATAACCAAGTCCTAAGATAACATCTGTATCAGGACCAGCCTGGGTTAACAGATATTGCTGAATGGTCTCAACTTCATCCATGGTAAACTCAGTATCACCTGTTTTAGAATTGATATTGATCAATACCCATTTTGCGCCTTTGATATTGCTGTCGTTCAGCAACGGTGAATTCAGAGCATGCTCAATAGCCATATGTGCTCTGTTTTCTCCATTTGCTCTTGCACTTCCTAAAATAGCAACTCCACCGTTTCTCATGACGGTGCACACATCCGCAAAGTCAACATTAATTTGTCCGGTTGCATTGATTACATCTGTAATACATTTTGCAGCAGTAGCCAACACATTATCAGCTGTAGACAAAGCAGCGCTCATGGTCAAATTACCAAACTGGTGTCTTAATTTATCATTGCTGATGACCAATAATGTATCCACTTGGTTTCTCAACTCCATGATGCCATTTTCTGCATGTGCTGCTCTTTTCTTTCCTTCATAAGAAAATGGTGTAGTAACGATACCCACAGTAAGTATACCCATGTCCTTACAAATCTTTGCAACGATAGGTGCGCCACCTGTTCCGGTTCCACCGCCCATTCCTGCTGTTATGAATGCCATTTTGGTATTTACTTCCAATATTCTTCTTACTTCTTCAAGACTTTCCTGGGTTGCTTGTTTTCCGATTTCAGGATTTGCACCGGCACCCAATCCTTGTGTCAGGGAAGGTCCAAGTTGAACTTTGTTGGGAACCTTGCTCAATGCCAATGCCTGAGCATCAGTATTACATACTACGAAGTCAACACCACCGATGCCAAGACTATGCATGTAATTGACTGCATTGCTGCCACCGCCGCCTACACCGATTACTTTGATGATGGATGACTGTTCTTTTGGGAGATCAAATTGTATCATGGTTAATGGGTTTTTAAGTTGTTGGAATTTTATAGGAGTTGTTTGTCGTCTTCTTCTTTGAATAAATCAATGAGTCCATCTTTGATGCTGTTCATAAAATCAGAAAGTGTTTTTCTGCCTTTCACTGGAACAGCCTCCATCACAATATCACCATCATCCGTGGCGGATGTTTGTACAGCAGGTTTTACAAGAGGACGCTTTTCTTCGGGATGCAAACGATTATAGTTGTTTTCATAAACATTGTACCCTTTCAGTATCAAACCAATACAAGTTGCATACATTGGTTTTTGAAGTTCTGCAATGTGATTGGTTGACAAATGTTCATTGGGATATCCAATGCGTGCATTCAATCCGGTTGCATATTCAGTTAACTGAATCAAATGCTTCAATTGTGAACCGCCTCCAGTAAGCACGATACCACCATTCAACATTTTATTATCAAGTCCAACTTGCTTGAGATGGAATGTCACGAAAGCTAAAATCTCACTCATTCTTGCTTGAATGATAGAAGCAAGATTCTTTACACTGATTTCTCTAGATGGAAGTCCGCGTAATCCTGGAATTTTAATAAAGGCATTCGCTTGAGCTGCATCTGCCAATGCGCTTCCGTATTGAACTTTCATCAATTCTGCTTGTGTTTTCAAAACACCCAATCCCATTTTGATATCATTGGTAATGTTTTCACCTCCAAATGGAATGACGGCTGTATGCTTCAGAATGCCTTCGTAAAAAACAGCCAGGTCTGTTGTTCCGCCACCAATATCTAAAATGGCAATTCCTGCTTCGATATCCTGTTCGCTCATTACAGCGGCAGATGAAGCGAGTGGTTGCAACATCAAGTCTTTAACTTTTAAGCCAGCTTTTTCAACACTGCGATTGATATTTCTGATTGCATTTCTATCACCTGTGATAATATGAAAATTCGCCCCGATCTTCACCCCAGTGTATCCGATCGGATCTGAAATATTCTGAATATTATCTACAGTATACTCTTGCGGAATCACATCTATAATCTGATCTCCAGCAGGTATATACGTTTTGTATTGATCTGCAATGAGTTGATCAATTTCAAATTGTTTGATTTCATCTTCAGTCGATCTTCTTACAATATCGCCGCGGGTTTGAAGACTTTTAATATGATGGCCAGCAATGCCAACATACACTTCATTGATTTCCAAACCCGGATTTGAATCATAGCAATTCTTCAAGGCAGTTTCAATTGCTTTGATGGTTTGATCAATGTTGAGTACCATACCATGTTGTACACCATTGCTGTTTGCAAGTCCAAATCCTAAAATTTCCAACTTGCCAAATTCATTTTTGCGTCCCGCAATGGCAGCAATCTTGGTTGTACCAATGTCTAGTCCTACAATAATGGGTTGTTCGTGTGTCATAATTCACTTTTTACTGGGGTTTATACTATTGTTGATAGAAGTTTTTAAAAGAGTTTGAATAGATGGTGTTGAATCGAGTATTGTTGAATCAGCAACCATCATTTGAATACCGGATCGCTCACATACTACTTGATCTTTGAACTGAAGGTTGATCTTGGAATATCTTCCCCATGATTGTTCAGCATTGAATTTTTTATACAATAATTTCAACTTGTTAAACATCGGCTCCCAGTCGCTTCGATCCCCAAGATCGATGGTATGCTCACCTACTTGTGTTGTCAATTCGAAACTGTTATCTGGGCGGATGTAAACTGACTCAACTTGCGCCAACCAGAAAGGATCATTTAAAATAAATTGAGACAATCCAACTACTCTCGATGTAACTGCACTATCCACTTTATTCATGCCACCAGGATTGATATAGTAATTGGTAAATACAGGTAACACAATATGATCTGTTGTCTTTAGTGGCAAAAGCCCAAATT
>CAYFLQ010000056.1:0-8308 GCA_964344065.1 uncultured Sphingobacterium sp.
GCATTCATTGATAGAAATTTTTTAGTCAATTATGATTTGTTATATTGCAAAGGTTTGCGGAAATATTTTCGGTGGAAAACTAATTAATTTATGAGCAACAAAGCAACCTTAAAAAATATTGCAGAAATGCTGCAAATCAGCATTTCAACGGTATCCCGCGCCCTCAAAGATCATCCAGATATCGCAAAAGAGACCAAAAGGAAAGTAAGGGAACTGGCAGAAGTGATGGATTATGAACCCAACGCATTTGCAGTGTACCTCAGAACGCAACAGAGCAAGGTATTGGGACTGATCGTTCCTGAAATATCCAATTTCTTCTACCATTCATTCGTTGCATCGATTGAACAGGAAGCAAGAAAAAGAGGCTATACGCTGCTGATTCTTCAGTCGAGCAATAACCCAGCCATCGAAGAAGCCAATCTCAAACTTTGTAAACTCAATAGAGTTGCTGCCATTTTTGTTGCCCTCACATCCGAAACAAATGATATTTCAGTGTTCAAACGCATCATGGTATCCGGCATTCCCATCATCTTTTTTGATAAAGTGCCAGAAGACAATCAATGTATCAAAGTAACCATGGCAGACACTGAAATTGGAAAGCTGGCTGCAAAGACTATTCACCAACGTAAAAAGAAAAGTGTGTTGGCATTGTTCGGCAATCCCAATATGTCCATCACCAGAAAAAGAAAACAGGGATTTGTAAATGAACTGAAGAAACTTTCTCCACTGATTGAAATTGCTACTTCAACGGCTAACAATACAGAAGAAGCAAAAACAATTGCCATGGATGCTTTGCAATCATCCAAAAAAATTGATACCATCTTCTGCATGAGTGATGAAATTCTTACAGGAGTTATCATGGCTATCAACCAACTTCATATCAGCATGCCTGATGACATTGCCGTTCTGGCCATCAGCAATGGGTTCATACCAAAACTTACCAATCCATCCATCTCCTATATTGAAACAAGTGGCGCTGTACTTGGAGAAAAAGCAATGGAAACTTTTCTGGAAGTCTTAGAAAAAGGCATCACCAAAAAAACAGATTTGATTACTTCAACATTGATCCAAGGCGGTTCAATCTAATTAAAACCGGAACCCCACAAATGATTTTTGTCTGATTTGTTCGTAGGTTTCTTGATTGAATGAATAGAGTTTACCCGGACGATGATTGACTTGTTTTTCCATTTCATCTTCGTCTTTGAGCAGCCCTGTTGAGAATATTTTTTTTCTGAAATTTCTTCTGTCAAGCTCTATACCCAGAATCTGTTCAAACACTTGCTGTAAATCACGCATGGAAAATTTCTTCTCCAATAGGTTGAAAATGACTGGCTCTTCCTGGATTTTTTTTCTCAATGCATCGAGCGACTGATGAAGTATTTCTTTATGGTCAAATGCCAAGTTTTGAATATCACTCACCACATGCCAATGCAGATGGTGGTCGAGCTTTTTCAATTGATAATCTTTTACATTGACCAATGCAAAATATGCAGTTGTGATGACCCTTCCGGCAGGATGACGATCGATCGAACTGAAGGTTTTTACTTGTTCAAGAAACATATCACTTAAACCTGTTCGCTCACGCAAGATTCTGTGAGAGGCTTGGTCCAAGTTTTCATCCGGACGCATTAAATCTCCCAACAAAGACCACTGGCCCTTGTAAGGATCTAAATCACTTTCAATCAATAACACCTTCAATACTCCCCTGTCATAACCGAATATGACACAATCTACTGATAAAGCAAACTGAAACTCAGGAGCCAACTGGACCGGCGTAATGTTGATATTAGATTTTTTTCTGTGTGGCATCTGAAAATTGCAACCATTCAATACTGAGCAAAAATAAATTCAAAAACGAAATGGCAAAAAAGAAAATCTAAAATTCTACTTTTAGACTTTGATTCAACCATGTTTCATCCGGAAGATATAAAAAGATTGCAAGAACAAAGCAAAAGCTTTCTAAAACAAGCGAACAACGAACAGTTTTTGTTGAATGAAATTGAAGGGTTGAGAAACTGTATTCGCTTTCATGAACACAGATATTATGTGATGAATGATCCGCTCATTGCGGATGTTGAATTTGATCAACTCTACAAATTATTAGAAAAAATTGAAGCTGCTCATCCCACTTCAATCAGGCCAGACTCCCCCACTCAACGTGTAGGTGCCGGATTTACAAAACAATTTCAAACAGCACAACACCTGGTTCCCATGCTTTCTCTGGAAAACTCCTATGACGCAGATGATCTGCTGGAGTGGGATAGAAAAGCACGAGAACTTTCTGGATTGAATGAATTAGATTATTGCGTAGAACCAAAATTCGATGGAGCAAGTATTTCACTGATCTATGAAAATGATCAATTCGTGAGGGGAGCAACAAGAGGTGACGGTATTGCTGGTGAAGACATTACACTGAATCTTAAACAAATCAAATCGATTCCTCTTTCTGCGCCATTCTCTCAATACGGAATTCAACAAGCTGAAATCAGAGGTGAGGTATTAATGAACAAGAAAAATTTTCAGGAATTCAATGAGAAATTAATTGAACAAAATCTTCCTCCTCTCGCCAATCCACGCAACGCTGCCTCTGGTTCACTCCGCATCAAGGATGCATCGATTGTTGCAAAAAGAAATCTGGAAGCCTTCATATATCATCTCGCTTATGTGCATGCCGAAGGAGAAATAAAAGAAATTCCTTCTCACTCCAAATCCCTTGAAATGCTCTGGGAGCTTGGATTCAGAAGTCCTGTGCAGGAGATGAAAGTCCTTAAAGGCATCGACGCAGTCATTGCTTTTTGCAAAGCATTTGAAGAAAAAAGAGATGAGCTGCCATATGAAATCGATGGCCTCGTTATCAAGGTGAATGCATTTCAATTGCAAGACAAATTGGGGATGACTACTCATCATCCTCGTTGGGCCATTGCATATAAATTCAAAGCAAGACAAGCAACCAGTAAACTTTTACAAGTTGAATTTCAGGTTGGAAGAACTGGAAGTGTTACACCTGTTGCAAAAATTCAACCTGTACCCATTGGTGGTGTAACCGTTGCATCCATTTCATTGCACAACCAAGATTTCATTCAAGAGAAAGACATTCAAATTGGAGATACTTTATTGGTAGAGAGAGCTGGTGATGTCATCCCATACATCGTAAAATCATTTCCTGAACTCAGAACAGGCGATGAGAAAAAGATTTCATTCCCTACAGCATGCCCTGTTTGCAATTCTACACTTGTTAAACCTGAAGAGGAAGCAGTATGGCGTTGTCCAAATGATCAATGTGATGCTCAGGTTGTTGAAAGAATGATTCATTTCACCAGCAAAGATGCCATGGATATCCGTGGACTAGGAGATGCCAACATCCGGAAGTTTCATGAATTGGGATGGTTAAAAAATATTCCATCGATCTATACACTGCCTTTCGACTCCATTAAAAAAATGGAAGGCTTTGGTGCAAAATCCATTAGCAATTTATCGGAGGCCATTGAAAAATCAAAACAGCAACCGCTGTACAGATTAATCAATGCATTGGGCATTCGCTATGTTGGAGAGACAACCGCAAAAACCATAGCACAATCTGTTGAACACCTACTTGATTTAAGTAAAATGAGTTTAGAGCAATTGCAAGAAATGGAAGACGTAGGAGTGAAAGTAGCAGACAGTATTCATCAGTATTTCAGCAAACAAGAACATATTGATATGCTGAAAGAATTGGAAGCACTTGGACTTCAATTGCAAAGCATCAAAAAACAAACAACTGGTGGAAGGTTAGAAGGAAAAACTTTTCTCTTTACAGGAACGCTGAACCAATTAAAGCGTTCACAAGCGGAAGAAATGGTGGAAGCCAATGGTGGTAAAATCTTGTCTGGAGTAAGCAGCAAACTCGATTACCTGATTGTAGGTGATGATGCAGGATCCAAATTAGAGAAAGCAAAAAAGATCGCTTCGATTCAGATTTTGGATGAAGATTCGTTTATTAAGTTGATAGGTTGATATTTGAAATAAGAGGGACAAGGGACGAGGGACGAGTAAATATATTTTCTAAATAAAAAATGCCAGTTGATACAACATTGTCAACTGGCATTTCAATATATAAAAAAAACAAAGTAGATTGAACCACACGACTTGTCCCTCGTCCCCTGTCCCTTGTCTTTTATATCAACCCCTTCCCCATCAAATACTCCGCTACCTGCACTGCATTCGTAGCAGCACCCTTGCGAAGGTTATCACTTACAATCCACATGTTCAATGTTTTTGGTTGGGTTTCATCTCGGCGTAGTCTTCCAACAAAAACTTCATCTTTTTCATGCGCATCTTTTGGCATGGGATATTGTTGCTTGGATGGATCATCTACCAATACAACTCCAGGAGCGGCAGCTAGTATTTTTTTCACTTCCTCCAAATCAAATTCTTCTTCAAACTCAATATTCACGCTCTCACTATGCCCGCCCATCACTGGAATACGCACCGTTGTTGATGTAACTCGAATGCTGTCATCGCGCATGATTTTTTTGGTTTCATTCACCATTTTCATTTCTTCCTTTGTATATCCATTGTCGAGGAATACATCAATTTGAGGTATCACATTTAAGTCGATCGGATATGCATAGGCCATCTCTCCTTGCACACCTTGGCGTTCATTCATCAACTGATTCACTGCTTTGACACCTGTACCTGTTACACTCTGATACGTACTCACTACGATTCTCTTTGCATGGTATCTCTTGTGTAAAGGAGCCAATGCAACAACCATTTGAATGGTTGAGCAATTTGGATTGGCAATGATTTTATCATCAGACGTCAGTGCATCTGCATTGATTTCAGGAACCACTAATTTCTTTGTAGGATCCATTCTCCATGCAGAAGAATTATCAATGACTGTAATTCCTGCAGCAGCAAATGCAGGTGCCCATTGGGTTGAAGTACCTCCTCCGGCAGAAAACAACGCTACAGCAGGTTTCAAGTCGATTGCAGTTTGCATCCCAACCACTTTATATCCTTTGCCTTTGAATGTTACTTCTTTTCCTACTGATTTCTCAGATGCAACAGGAATCAACTCTGTTACTGGAAAATTCCTTTCTTCCAATACCTGTAACATTTTGGTGCCTACCAATCCAGTTGCACCTACTACGGCTACTTTCATATTTACTTTTTTTGCCCTTGCGGGTGATTTAAAAAAAATGACCTCCCAAATCTGGAAGGTCGTTACTTATGTTTTATACAAAAGAGCATCAACCTTCCGTTAGGAATGTTTCTTGTTCTTTTTTGTATTTTTTATTGTCATCATTGAGGGTGCAAATCTAATATGCTGATTATTTTCTACCAAATAAAAGTTGATTTCACTTTACGCAAACGTTTTACACTTGATAGTTTCATGTCATGAAATGGTGTTGGATATGTCTATTGAATCTCAGTGTTTTACATGCTCAAGTGGATAGGTACGCAGTAGTGATCAATGAAATCATGGTGGATCCGACACCAGTGGTTGGACTACCCAATGCAGAATATATCGAACTTAGAAACTGTAGCAGTCAGCCAATTGATCTGAATAAATGGAAAATTGAAAAAGGGACTTCATTGTATCTGATCAGCTCCAGCATTGTCTTAAAACCTGATAGCCTGATTGTACTTTGCTCAAAAACCAATCTCCCATATTTTAATCCAACTATTCGAACCATTGCACTTGGCTCATTCCCAACGCTGACCAATGATGAAGGAGTAATTGCCTTGAAATCAGCTGATCATAAAACCATACATGCAGTTTCCTATCAGTCTGCCCTTCATGAAAATGCGATCAAAGCCAATGGTGGATGGAGTCTTGAAATGATTGATCCGCAAAAACCATGTGAAGCAAACAACTGGACATCTTCCATTCATAAAAATGGAGGGACACCAGGAATGGAAAACAGTGTTTACAGGAAAAAAACCATCCCAAATCAGATGGACATCATTCAATGCGTTTCTTTAAATGATAAAACCCTCCTGCTTCAATTGAATAACGGAATGGATAGCAGCTCCCTTTCGAATCCAATGAATTACATTTTTAATGATACAGAAAACATTTTACAATCGAAGCCCATTGGTCCTTTGTTTAACAAAACAGAAATCACTCTAAAATCCAATTTGAAGTCAAATACGATATATACACTTCAGTTAAAAAATATTGCCTCCTGCAAAAAAGAAAAAACTTTTGAAGGTGCTGTAAAAACAGGGCTATTGAAAGATCCATTATCAAACGACTTGCTCATCAATGAAATATTGTTTAACCCACCAACTGATGGGAAAGATTTTGTAGAAATGTATAACAACACTACTGCAGTCATCAACCTAAATGAATTAAATATTTCCTCTGTGAATGCATTGGGTGGCTGGAACACAAGTTATAAGATTGGGGATGGATATTATAATTTCTTTCCGGGGGAATATGCAGTGTTGACCGAGGATAGCTCTTTCATCAAAAAACACTGGCCAAATACTGATTCCAAAAAAATCATTCAAGTAACGAACCTCCCATCCATGCCTGATGATCGTGGAAATATTGCCATATTGGATAAACAAGGAAAGGTAATTGATATGATGAATTATGATGAAAAAATGCATTACCCATTTATTGTAGATCCATCTGGTGTGACAATTGAAAGAATTGAATGGAGCAGTCCTTCAAGCGATGTCAACAATTGGCATTCTGCTTCTTCATCTTCAAATTATGGAACTCCATCGTATGAGAATTCTCAGCACAAAAGAACCGACAGTGCGACCAATTTTTTTAGTGTTTCATCCAAGATTATTTCTCCAAACAACGATGGCTTAGATGATAACCTGCTTATTCATTACCGAATGAATCAACCTGGCTATATGTGTACGGTTTATTTATTTGGCTTGACTGGTCAATTGATTGCAAAAATCATCAACAGCCAATTGCTTGGAACAAGCGGGACCATGATATGGAATGGGTTAAATCAGCAACAGATGCTTCCCAGTGGACAATACATTGTCTATATAGAAGCCTTCCATTTGCATGCAAAAACAATCAAAGAAAAAATACTGATTGCTATCAGATGATGCTGATGTCAAAGTTTACCAGATCAACAAATTGTTGAATTCTGCTTTGTATATCTGCCTTATCAATTTCCTTCATGCGAGCAGTGCCAAATTTTTCAACACAGAATGAAGCCATTGCAGAACCCACGATGATGGCAGTCTTCATGTTTTCAAATGAAACATCTTTTGTTTTGGCAAGGTGCCCTACAAATCCACCTGCAAATGTATCTCCTGCGCCTGTTGGGTCAAATACTTCCTCCAATGGCAATGCTGGTGCAACAAATACTTTGTCTTCATGAAATAGCAAAGCGCCATGCTCACCTTTTTTAACAACCAAATATTTAGGACCCATTCCCATGATTGTCTTGGCTGCTTTTACCAATGAGAATTGTCCGCTCAATTGACGTGCTTCACTATCATTCACCAATAAAACATCTACATGTTTCAACACTTTTTCAAGATCTGCCATAGCGGTCTCCATCCAAAAATTCATGGTGTCCATCACAACAAGCTTAGGCTTTTTCTTCATCTGATTCAATACACTCATTTGAACTGCAGGCACTAGATTTCCAAGCATCAGAAATTCTGCATCCTGATAACTATCGGGAACTACTGGAGTAAAATTTGCAAGTACATTCAATTGTGTATCCAGCGTGTCTCTTTCATTCATGTCCATGTGATAACGACCAGCCCAGAAAAAAGATTTCTCATCTTTTTTGATTTGAACGCCTTCCAATTCAACACCCAAAGAGGACAAATGATCCAACTCTTCTTGAGGGAAATCACCTCCCACCACAGAGATTTGTTTGATGGGTTTCACAAAATTTGAAGCACTCAAAGCAATATAAGTTGCGGCTCCCCCAATAATGCGATCACTCTTTCCAAAAGGGGTTTCAATTGCATCGAAGGCCATGGTTCCTACTACGATCAGAGACATAATGGATTGTTTGCGTGCGAAGGTAATGAAATGGCTATTGGGGTCAAAATGTTGAAGTTGGATCTGGAGTCTTGGAGGTTTATTTTGTCTTTTACAGACTATTCTCTAAATTAAAGCGAATTAAAACCAGCGTTATGAGCATGCAACCAACAATGCAGCCAACCATGGCCAATACAAACCACAAAGACATCCCCGGTAATCCCTCTACTGCTACTTCAAGTAAGATCAAATTAAATGACCGCTCCAATGGCAAGCCATTGAGGGTATTGAGTGAAGAAGATTGGCAGTTCTGGAAACACAATGGGTATATTGTTATCAAAGAAGCAATAC
>CAYFLQ010000057.1:0-8097 GCA_964344065.1 uncultured Sphingobacterium sp.
ATCGCTCAATCCTTTTAATCAGTCTCCTTTAACAAAAGCAGAACTGGAAAAGGATGCCCTGTTTTATTTATCCTACGATGGAATTCCAGTGAAAGCATCCAGGTTGTTTGCTGGTCGTGAACATGAAATACAAACCAAGCGAATAGCTGATTTTTATGGAGTAGAAGAATTATTTTATGAAAGCATCCAATATGATAAATCTTTGGTGCAAAAATTGAAACAGCAACCTAATTTTGCTTTTCATGATGGTGTTTTAAATCAGATTGTATTTTCGAAACGTGATCTGCATGCATTTGCAGATTATCGGGAAGCATATCATCAGCTCATGATTGATATTGTGCACATGCAAATAAGAAGCACAGATTTGGTTTTACAACCATCCTCTGTAAAAAGTATCTACGTGGACGGTGGATTTAGCAACAATCAGTTGTTCATGCAAATGATAGCCACACATTATATTGGTTATAATATATATGCAGCATCAGTCGCGCAAGCTTCTGCATTAGGAGCAGCTGTTTCAATACATGAAAAGTGGAATGATCTGGCATTGCCCCAGACATTGATATATGCAGTAAAATCAAGTGCCAATTGAGCAAGATTAAATGATGTACTTTTGCGGAAATATTTGAAGCCGTGAGCGTGGAGCACAAGCAAAAGTTTAAGCTGATTTTTATTCTGGGATTGCTGACTTCCATTGGTCCCTTTTCAGTTGACATGTATCTACCTGCATTTAATCGAATTGCAGTTGATTTGAATACATCTATATCCAATGTGATGTATTCTCTATCCACTTATTTCATTGGAATCTCGTTTGGGCAACTTATATACGGCCCACTGCTCGAACGCTTTGGAAGAAAGAAGCCTATTTATTTCGGACTTGTCATTTATTTAATGGCCAGTTTAGGTTGTATTGTAGCTTTCAATGTAGATATGCTGATCACGATGAGATTTTTTCAGGCCATCGGAGGTTGCGTAGGCATGGTGGCCGCAAGAGCCATGGTAAGAGATCTTTTTCCGCCAACAGAATTTGCAAAAATCTTTTCATCCCTGATGCTGATTGTGGCAGTTTCTCCCATTCTTGCACCAACTTTTGGAGGATATGTGACAGCATTTCTTGGATGGCATTATGTTTTTGTATTTCTATTCATTCTTGTGTCTGCAATATTTGTTGCTGTTTATTATCTCTTGCCTCAATCTAGAACTCCCGATCATTCGATTTCATTGAAGCCGCTGCCCATCGTTAAAAGTTATATCAACGTTTTCAAAAACATTCAGTTTACTACTTATGCCTTAACAGGTGCAATTTCATATTCTGTTGTATATACGTACATAACCGGATCGCCACATGTTTTTATGGGTTCATTTCATGCAAGTGAAAAAACATATGGATGGATTTTTGCGGTCATTGCTGCAGGACTGATCGGATCTTCTCAATTAAACAGTTTGGCTTTGAATAAATACCAAAGCAAAAAAATTCTTCATACTGCATTTTCTTTACAACTTGTGATTGGTATGTTGTTTGTGCTTTCAGCATACTTTGAAATCCTAAACATGTATACAGCCATTGCCATCATTTTTTGTTTTATTTTTTGTCAAGGGTTTATCATGCCCAACGCATCAGCTTTTGCAATGGCTCCCTTCGAAAAAAATGCAGGCTCTGCTTCAGCACTGTTAGGTTTTTTGCAAATGGTTATAGGTGCATCCACTTCTGCATTGATGGGTATTTTTCAGGAGGCCTCTTTGTTGGCCATGACAATTATTATGACGTTGAGCACTGCAATGGCATTTCTGATTTTTTTGACAGGTAAAAGAAAGCTCGATCAATCCGCTTCCACAGCGATTTTGGCCGAAGAAGATCTGGAAATGGTAGAATCCATCTGATTCCCGGATTTATTCCATAAATTAATGTGAATTTCCAGAAAGTATAAGGTGCCAAAAAGCATCCAATGCCTACTTGTCAAAACTCAACTGATTGCATATGAAAAAGAAATTACGTCTCCTGCTCTTGATAGCAGTTCCTCTGATTATTTTATTGTTTTCATTTGGCCATAAAAATACCGGCTCACTCATCAGTCAAATCATACAAAAGCAATTGGCGGATACAACCATCAAACTTAAACTTCCGGAAGGAATCAATCCAGAAGATGAAGATTGGAAAGGAGTGGATGTCAATTACAAGGACCCGGTTAATCCCTTAAGTCCTGACGATCAGAAAAAACAATTCATTCTACCTCCAGGATATAAACTTGAACCAGTATTGACAGATCCTGCCATTCAACAACCTGCTGAAATTACATTTGATGCAAATGGTCGTATGTATGTATTGGAATTGCGCACCTATATGTTGGATGCTGATTCAAAAGATGAATTAAAGCCCACCAGTCGAATTTCAAGATGGGAAGACAAAAACAATGATGGGATATATGAAACTGGAACCACCTTTGTTGACAACCTGGTTTTTCCTCGATTTGTTTTGCCATATGGAAAAGATGCAATTCTTGCTATGGAAACAGATCAAGACAATGTTTATAAATACACAGATACCAATGGTGATGGCAAGGCTGATAAAAAAGAATTTTTTACAAATAAGTACGGACGAAATGGGAATGTAGAACATCAACAAGCCTTCATGTATTATGGAATGGATAATTGGTTGTATAGCACAGTCAATGCATTTAGGATTCGTGAAACACCTAATGGCATAGTGAGAGAAAAAACTGGTTCAAACAGAGCGCAATGGGGTATCACGCATGATGATGATGGTAAACTATGGTTTCAAGGTGGAGCCTCTGGAGTTCCTTCTTATTTCCAATTTCCCATTCATTATGGCAATTTTGAATTCAAAGAAGAATTAGCACCAGGATTTGATATTCCATGGGGAGCAGCAGTTAAAATTTCTGACATGCAAGGCGGAATGGATCAAATTCGTATGCCTGATGGTTCTTTGAATAAAGTAACAGGATCCTCTGGAAATGATGTTTTCAGAGGTGATAGATTGCCATCAAATATGAGGGGGCAATATTTTTACGGAGAACCTGTGGCAAGAATTGTTCGTCAAATCAATCCTGAAGTAAAAGATGGATTGACAACCTTGCACAATGTATACCAAGATCAAAAATCAGAATTCATCAAATCGACCGACCCCTTGTTTAGGCCTGTTGATATGGCAACAGCTCCTGATGGCACCATGTATATCGTTGATATGTATCATGGAATTATTCAAGAGGGGCAATGGACTCCAAAAGGATCATATTTAAGGTTTAAAATCGACCAATATAAACTGGATAAAGTAGTTAGCCTGGGTAGGATTTGGCGACTTACCTACGACGGAATGAAACGAGATGGAACCAAGCCAAATATGTATAACGAAAAAACGGCAGCCTTGGTAAAATACTTATCTCATCCAAATGGTTGGTGGAGAGACGCAGCACAACATGAAATTGTAATGAGAAAAGATCTTAGTGTACTACCTGCTCTTACAACAATGGCCAATTCAAGTACTGATATCAATGCACGTATTCATGCGATATGGACGATTGAAGGATTGAATGCACTTAAGTCGCCTATGACAAAAAAATGGATGGAAGATGCCAATCCCCGCATCAAGATTCAAGCCATGCGCGCAGCTGAATCAATTATAAAATCGGGTGATAAAAGTTTAGCCCCAGTCTATGCTAAATTATTAAGCGACCCTAATCCAGATGTTGCTATTCAGGCAATGTTAAGTGCTAAATTTTTAAAGCTGCCCAATTTGAATAACAATATCACTGATTTGCTTGCGAAAAATAAAACAGCAGGTGTTCAGCTTGTTGGAGGACAAATTCTCAATCCACCAGTCATGCGTCAAATGGGACCATTTGGATCTGCAGAGCTATCCAAAGAACAAAAAGAAGTGGTTGCAAGAGGCGAAGTAATATTCAATGAATTGTGTTCTCAGTGTCATGGTGAAAATGGAGTGGGAAAATCAATGGGGGCCGGAAAATGGATGGCACCTGCACTTGCGGGATCACTTCGCGCACAAGCACATCCTGAATATGCCATCAGAGTCTTGCTGAATGGCTTGGAAGGTGCAATAGAAGGAAAAACATATACAGGAGGTTTGATGGTGCCAATGAAAGAACAAAATGATCAATGGATCTCTGATGTAATTTCATATGTAAGAACTCAATTGTCTAATGACGCATCTGTTGTTACACCTCAACAAGTGGCAAAAATCAGAGCTAAAACTTCTTCTCAAAAATCACTCTATAAATTTGATGCATTAAGCAAACTCATTCCTAAAGAAATTGCTGCCGATTCAACTTGGGTAGTGACTGCCAGTCATACGTTTAATGCACGTATTGGCGGCAATCAATCAGCTAACAGTGCTTTCACCTTTGAAGGATGGTCTACCGGAAAACAACAGGAAAAGGGAATGTGGTTTCAAATTCAATTGCCTCAAATCATGAACCTTTCAGAACTGCAATTCATCACACCACCAATGATGCGTTTTGGTCCACCGCCTCCGCGACCACAAGGTACAAATGCTGCAGCAGCTCCAAATCAACCACGACCAGCTGCTGGCGGTCCCCAAGGAGCACCACCTCAAATCAGAACATCCACAACTTTCCCCAAGGGATACAGCATTGAAACTTCACTTAATGGAAACGATTGGACGATCGTTGATGCAAACATGAAAGGTGCTGATGGAGAAAATTCGATCACCTTCAATAATTCAAAAGCAAAGTATATAAGATTGACTTTGACTGATCCAACTTCAAGACCAAATGAAGTAATTCCATGGAGTATGCGTCAGTTGAAATTGTTTGTATTAAAACCATGATTGTAAAGGGCCTTCACAAGGCCCTTTTTTATTGATATGAATTATGGTCCCAACATTAATTAAACTTTCATAAATTACTGTCTAATAATTTTTGATTGTGAAACCTATTGTTCAGATTTCATTAGACTTAACCAACATCGATGAGGCATTAGAAACAGCAGCAATGGCATTGAGGGCAGGTGTCGATTGGTTAGAGGCAGGCACTCCACTTATTTTAGCAGAGGGTCTTCATGGTGTAAAAAAACTTCGCGAAGCATTTCCTTTGATTCCAATTGTCGCTGATCTTAAAACAATGGATGGTGGATATCTGGAAGCAGAAATGATGGCAAAAGCTGGTGCAACTCATGTTGTCGTAATGGCAAGAGCACATCCAGAGACGATCAAATGTGTTGTCAATGCAGGTAGAGACTTCGGAGCAAAAGTAATGGGCGATAATCTTGGATGCCCTGATATGGTTTTAGCTGCAAAAGAATTGGAAGACTTAGGTTGTGATTTTATTGTTCACCATATTGGCTATGATGAAAGAAGAGGAATCGCCGCTATGGGTATGCGCATGCCAAGTCCCCTAGATCAATTAAAAGAAGTGGTCGATGCAGTTTCAGTTCCAGTTCAGGCTGTAGGGGGATTGTCGCTGGAACAAGCCATACAATGCCCCTTATATGGTGCACCACTAGTGGTGTTAGGCGCTCCACTTACAATTGATGCAGACGCCTTTAAAACTGCTGATGGAAATTTAGAAGCATCGCTTCGTATGATTTGTGAAAAAATTCATTCGTATGGTGAAATTGAAATTAAAAAGTAGTGGATATGTCAAATAAAATGATTGCAGTTGTAAACTACGCTCCTGAAAAGGGTTCTGTTGAATTAAGAGAAATCAATATTCCTGAAATTGGAGATGAGGATGTTTTATTGCAAGTTGAAAATGTCGGTGTATGTGGAAGTGATTTGCATCAATGGACTGCTGACCATAGTTGGCATGTGAATTATCCGGTTGTATTGGGACATGAATTCGGAGGACGAATTGTACAAACGGGTAACAATGTAAAAACATGGAAAGCAGGAGACAGGGTAGTGAGTGAAACGGCGGCTATCATTAATCCAGATAGTCCAATGACAAAAGCAGGACTCTATAATTTAGATCCCGATCGAAAAGGATTTGGATACGGAGTAAATGGCGCCATGACGAAATATGTTCGGGTACCTTCTCGCTGTCTCCATCATGTACCAGCAGCATTATCATTTGAACAGGCTTGTTTAACTGAACCTTGTTGCGTTGCTTACAATGCGGTAGCTGTAAATGCAAACATCAAGCCTGGCGACAGAGTGATTGTATTAGGACCCGGAACTATTGGAATTTTATGCGCGGCAGTGGCAAAACTTTGTGGGGCGCTTGTTGCAGTGGTTGGACTTGAAGCAGATAAAACTCGATTGAATATTGCAAGGCAATATGGATGTGATATCATCGTTGGAGATGCTACCGAATGGGCAAAAGCAACAGACGGTATGGGTGCAGATGTAATTATAGATGCAGCTGGCATCAGTCAGACGTTGAAAATTGCATTACATCTTGTTAGACCTAAAGGTCAAATCATTAAAGTAGGCTGGGGACCACAGCCACTCAATTTTTCTCTTGATCCCCTCGTTCAAAAAAATGTCACACTTCAAGGAAGTTTTAGTCATAACTGGCCAATATGGGAGAAGGTAATTGGATTGCTTTCTACAAGCCTGTTAGATGTGAAACCAATTATTGGAGGAGTATGGAATTTGGAGGATTGGCATACTGCATTTGAAAAGATGCACAAAGGAGAAGTAGTGAAAAGTGTATTAAAACCAATGTAAATCATGAGATTAAAAAATAAAATCATCATTGTTACGGGAAGTACAACAGGAATTGGAAAGGCCATCGCAAAACGATGTGTTTCGGAAGGCGCAAAAGTGATGATACATGGGTTGGAATTGGATTGGGCAAATGATGTTGTCAGTGAAGTAGGAAATCAAAATGCATCTATTTATATTGAAGATCTTTCAAACGAAGGAGCCTGTCAAAGATTGGTAGATTTTACTGTTAAAACTTTTGGAAAAATTGATGCAGTTGTAAACAATGCTGCAAAAGTTGTTTCATCCAATATTGTATCTACTGATATTGATTTTTTGGAAAGAGTATTTCAGGTTAATACATTCTCTCCATTTCTGCTTATAAAGTACGCACTCCCTTACTTAACTGCTTCGAAAGGTGCAGTATTAAACATCGGATCGGTGAATGCATACAGTGGTGAACCAAATTTGCTTGCTTATTCTATGTCCAAAGGTGCATTGATGACAATGACAAGAAATTTAGGTGATACCCTTCACCGTGAAAATGGTGTACGGGTGAATCAAATCAATCCAGGATGGGTGCTGACAGAAACCGAGAAAAAAAGAAAACACGATCAGGGTCTTCCTGAAGACTGGTACAAAGATCTGCCAAAGGTATATGCACCTGCTGGAAGGATTCTTTGGCCAGAGGAAATAGCTGCTGCATCAATTTATTGGCTTTCTGATGAAAGTGGCCCGATCAGTGGACAAGTGGTTGACCTTGAACAACATCCATTCATTGGAAGGAATCCTCCTAAAGACAATACAACTATTCCTACTAAAAAATAATTGAATGCCAAAACTTGCAGTATTCCCAAAAGCATTCATGCATGCATTGTGTAAAGATGGAACAATGAAAGTACATGAATGGATTGAGTTGGCATGTGCGTTGGATGTAGATGGATTAGAATGGTATGCAGGATTTCTTGAAATGAAAGAAAGAAGCAATTGGAAGTTGTTTCGGCAAGAGGTAACATCACGCGGAAAAGTGATTCCTATGATGTGCTGTTCTCCTGATTTTACCCATCCAGATAAATCCTTTAGAGAAAATGAAATCAACAAGCAAAAAGGTTGGATAGAAATGACATATGAATTGGGCGGGAAGTACTGCAGAGTGTTATCAGGACAAAAAAGACCCGAACTTTCAATAGAAGAAGGAATTCAACTTGCAGCAGATGCAATTGAACAGTGTATACCATTCGCAGCGGAAAGAGGCATAACGCTTATCATAGAGAATCATTACAAAGATGATTTTTGGTTGTATCCTGAATTTGCTCAAAAGATGGATGTGTTCTGTGCATTGGTTGATAAAATTCAACACCCAAACTTCGGTGTCAATTATGATCCAAGCAATACTTTTCTTGCTGGTGAGGAACCACTTGAATTGTTAAAGCGGATTTCTAAACGAGTTGTTACCATGC
>CAYFLQ010000058.1:0-8069 GCA_964344065.1 uncultured Sphingobacterium sp.
ATGAATATGTAAGCCTGGATAACCCATTTGAAAAAGTCACTTTCTCACCTATTCCAAAATACAACCCTATTGTAGAAAGTAAATTAAAGACTGTTACCATAAAAATAAAAGACACTCTGGAAGAAAACACAACCTTCTTCATCGATTTTGGAGGTGCAGTAAGAGATATCAATGAAAACAATATTCTTAAAAATCTTTCCTATACTTTTTCTACAGGTAATTATATCGATTCTGCGATTTTAGGGGGTAAAGTCTACATCGCAGAAACTGGTAAAATAGATAGCACATTGATTGTAGTCTTACACCGAAACTTAGAGGATTCTGCCATCGCAAAAGACAAACCAAGATATATTACCAAACTAAAAGGAGATGGAAGTTTTCTGTTCACCAATTTAAAACCAGGCAAATACAACCTCTTTGCCATCAAAGACAATGATGGTGGAAGGAAATATGATCAGATTTCTGAACTCGTTGCTTTTTTGGACAATCCTTTAGAAATTGGCAAAGACAGCATCACAACTCTCTATGCATTTGAAGAAGCTCATCCCCCAGCGCCCATCAGAAGACCGTCTACCACTAACTCAGGAAAGAAAGACGAAGACAAGCGTTTAAGACTCAACAACAACTTAGATGGCAATAAACAAGATATACTCAACGATTTCATCCTCGGAAGTGTACAGCCATTTAAAACTTTCGATAGCACCAAGATTCAGTTGTTGGATAAGCAATTCAAAACTGTACTTCCGATACAAGTGAAAAGAGATAGCACCAACAAAAAAATTATCATTTCTCACAAATGGAATGAGGGATTGGATTATAATCTTGTACTCCAAAAAGATGTTGCCTCTGATACACTTAATAATACATTCATGAAAACTGATACCATTGAGTTTTCAGCAAAACGCAATTCAGAGTATGGTAGCATAAAAATTAAAATTGAAAACATTGATAGCACCATCAACACTGTATTGCAATTAAAAAAAGATGATAAAATATTTTATCAACAACACTTGACCCAAAAATTATATTCAGTACCACTCATTCAGCCAGGCGACTTTGAGATATCTATTTTATTTGATAAGAACGGAAACGGAAAGTGGGATACAGGAAACTATTGGAAAAAATTACAGCCTGAAAAAGTAGTAGCCAGAAAAGAGCTGTTCAATATCAGAGCAAATTGGGAAAATGAATTGACGATCGACTTAAAATCGGTCCAACAAAGGGATAAAGGAATTCAGTAATTTTACATATGAATTTGTCATCAGCGCTGTTAGAGGCTGCAGTGAAAGAATTTGCGAAACTACCTGGTATTGGTAAAAAAACAGCTTTGAGGTTGGTATTGCATTTGCTTAAGCAACAACAAGAAGAAGTAAGTGAATTCAGTGAAACCATTCAAAGAATGAGGGAAGAAATCAAGTTTTGTAAAACTTGTTTCAATATATCAGACAACGACGCTTGTTCTATCTGTTTGAACCCCTCCAGAAAAAAAGAAGTAATCTGTGTCGTTGAAAACATAAGAGATGTCATTGCCATTGAGTCGACCGAACAATTTAACGGTGTATACCATGTGTTAGGGGGTATCATTTCTCCATTAGATGGCGTGGGACCTGACCAGCTCACCATAGAATCATTGGTTGAAAGAGTAAAGTCTGAAAAAACCAAAGAAATTGTATTCGCATTGAGTCCGACTATCCAAGGTGATACAACCATCTATTATATTAGAAAAAAGCTAAATGACCCTCAATTGAAATATACTGCCATAGCCAGAGGCATATCTTTCGGTGGTGAATTGGAATATGCCGATGAAATGACACTTGCCAAAAGCATTCGAAACAGGTTACCCGTAGACAATTATATTCAATAAAATACCCATACCTAATAGTCCCTCTTCCCTTATCACTAGTCCCCTGTATTTCGCTCCCCTTGTCTCCCGTCCCTCTTTAATATGTATCTTTGCGGCCATTTAAGGCATGAAAAACATCCAAACATTATTAAAGGAAAAAATACTGGTGATTGATGGCGCCATGGGCACCATGATTCAGCGACACAAACTGACCGAAGCTGACTACAGAGGCGCCCGTTTTGCTGATTGGCCTTCTGATCTCAAGGGCAACAACGACTTGCTTTGTCTTACTCAACCAGATATCATTAAAAATATTCATCTGCAATATTTAGAGGCGGGAGCCAATATCATTGAAACCAATACATTCAATGCACAGGCAGTCTCCATGGCGGATTATAACATGAGCGAGTTTGCTTATGAAATCAATGTTGCTGCCGCAACCTGTGCAAGAAAAGCAGTTGATGAATTTCTCAAAAATCATCCTGAGAAAAAAAATGAAGGTGGCCCTTTTGTAGCAGGAGCAATTGGCCCAATGAACAAAACCCTTTCACTTTCCCCAGATGTAAACAATCCTGGATTTCGTGGTATTTCATTCGACGAAGTCGCAGATGCATATTACGAACAAGTAAAAGGATTGGTAGATGGAGGTGTAGATCTGTTTTTGGTAGAAACCATTTTTGATACACTGAATGCCAAAGCAGCTATTTATGCCATCAAGAAATTTTTCAGAGACCACCAATTGAAAGAATTGCCATTGATGATCAGCGGAACCATCACCGATGCGTCTGGAAGAACATTAAGTGGACAAACGCTTGAAGCATTTTATACAAGTGTAGAACATGCCAGGCCCTTGAGTATTGGCTTGAATTGCGCACTGGGTGCCAATCAAATGAGATCACATATTGAAGAGCTTTCTCAAATCGCTACCTGTTTTACTTCTGCATATCCGAATGCAGGTTTACCTAACGCCATGGGTGAATACGATGAAGAGCCTTCGCAAACTGCACACTTTATTGAAGAGTGGGCACAGCAGGGTTTTGTAAATATTGTTGGAGGATGTTGTGGAACAACTCCTGATCATATCAAACATATTGCTGATCACGTAAAGAAATTAGCGCCCAGAAAATTACCTATTGTAGAAACTGAACTGACCGCGTCGTAATGATTGAACCAGTACATATCAAACCATTCATGAGATTATCAGGACTCGAACCCCTTGTGATTCGTCCTGAAACAAATTTTGTAAACGTCGGAGAACGAACCAATGTAACGGGTTCGAAGAAGTTTGCCCGCCTGATCAAAGAAGAGAAGTACGAGGAAGCATTAAGCATTGCCAGACAACAAGTTGAAAATGGTGCTCAGATTTTAGATGTGAACATGGATGACGCCTTGCTGGATGGCGAAAAAGAAATGGTCACATTTCTGAACTTGCTGCAAAGTGAACCAGACATTGCAAAGATTCCGATCATGATCGATTCTTCTAAGTTCTCCATCATACAAGCCGGATTGAAATGCGTGCAGGGAAAATGTGTGGTGAATTCGATCTCACTCAAAGAAGGTGAAGCAAAATTTATTGAACAAGCCATCATTTGTAGAAGTTTTGGTGCTGCAGTAATTGTAATGGCATTTGATGAGAATGGACAGGCTGATACGTTAGAAAAGAGAATTGTCATTTCAGAACGAGCGTATAAAATACTCACTGAACAAGTTGGATTTCCTCCTCAAGACATCATTTTCGATTTAAACATCTTTGCAGTTGCAACTGGATTAGAGGAGCACAATAATTATGGTGTAGATTTTATTGAAGCAACCCGCACACTGAAGAAAAAATTTCCTCTCATCAAAATATCCGGAGGAGTCAGCAACCTTTCATTCTCTTTCAGAGGAAACGATCATGTAAGAGAAGCCATGCACTCTGTCTTCCTTTATCATGCCATCAAAGCTGGCATGGACATGGGTATTGTGAATGCAGGACAGTTGGTGGTATACGATGAAATTGAATCAACACTTCGTGAATTGTGCGAAGATGTTATTCTGAATAGGAACAATGACGACAACCAGGCAACAGATAAATTGATTGCGTTTGCTGAAACAGTCAAAGACAAGGGACAAGGAACGAGGGACAAGGGACAAGGAGAATGGCGACAAGGAACTGTGGAGGAAAGACTGAAGCACGCATTGATCAATGGTATTACCGAGTTCATTGATGCAGATACTGAAGAGGCACGTCAGAAATATCCCAAGCCTTTGGATGTCATTGAAGGTCCACTCATGGACGGCATGAACATCATTGGAGATTTGTTTGGATTGGGTAAAATGTTTTTGCCGCAGGTTGTTAAAAGTGCACGTGTAATGAAGAAAAGTGTGGCAGTGTTAACTCCATTTATTGAAGCTGAAAAGAAAGCTGGAAGCAGTGCAGGTAAAATTTTGATGGCAACTGTGAAGGGAGACGTGCATGATATTGGGAAGAATATTGTAGGTGTGGTACTTGGATGCAACGGGTATGAGATCATCGACCTTGGAGTGATGGTGCCTGCAGACAAAATCTTAGATGAAGCACAAAAACACCAAGCAGATATTATAGGATTAAGCGGACTTATCACTCCCTCTTTGGATGAGATGGTGCATGTTGCATCAGAAATGAAGCGCAGAGGTATGAAGCAGCCTTTATTGATTGGCGGTGCTACAACATCTCGCATGCATACTGCATTAAAAATCGCCCCACAATATGAAGGAGGTGTAGTGCATGTATTGGATGCTTCCAGAAGTGTTTCAGTTGCAGGTTCTTTGTTGAACCAACAAAAGACTGAATTTCTTTCAACACTTGATAAAGATTATGAAAAACTAAGATTAGAGTTTGCCAATAAAAAAACCAGCAAAGAAATTCTTAGTTATGAGGCATCTGTACATAACAAGACAAAGATCGATTGGAATCAAACAACCTTTACAGTACCAACATTTACTGGACATCAATTGGTCAATAATATCAGTATTGAAACACTGATACCGTACATAGATTGGACTCCTTTCTTTATTGCATGGGAGCTCCATGGAAAATACCCTGCCATTCTAAGTGATTCAACAATTGGAGCAGAGGCAACAAAATTGCATAAGGATGCAATGGATATGTTAGAGATGATTGCATCACAACAATGGTTGACTCCCAAAGCTGTTCTAGGTTTTTGGCCAGCCAACAGCAATGACAAGGATTCAGTAGAAATCTTAGATACCCATACTAACGAAAAAATTGAATTACAATTTCTTCGTCAACAACTTAAAAAAGCAGAAGGCCTGCCCAATTATTCATTGGCTGATTTTATTGCTCCGTCATCTTCTGCACAACAAGATCATATAGGTGCATTTGCTGTAACCATTCATGGGATTGAGAAGAAAATCAAAGAGTTTGAAGCATCACATGATGATTACAATAAAATCTTACTGCAAGCACTTGCAGATAGATTGGCTGAAGCACTCGCAGAATATTTACATGAAAAAGTAAGAAAAGAATATTGGGGTTATGACAAGCAGGAATCCCTCAGCAATGATGCACTCATCAAAGAAGAATATACAGGTATTCGTCCAGCTCCTGGCTATCCCGCATGTCCTGATCATACTGAAAAGAAAAAATTATTTCATTTATTAGATGCTACCAATCAAGTAGGTATCACCCTGACAGAATCACTCGCAATGTATCCTGCATCCTCTGTGTGTGGTTGGTATTTTTCGCATCCATCTTCTAAATATTTTGGAGTTGGCAAAATCAATAAGGATCAACTAGAAGACTATGCTGTCCGAAAAGGCATGAGCATGGAAGAAGCAGAGAAGTGGTTGAGGCCGATTTTAGAGTAGTTATATGTTATCGGTTGTTAGTTTTGAGTTGACAGTTAACGGTTAACAGTTAACTTTTAAACAGTAACTTTATTATTGATTTTTTGAAACCGTCAACCGTCAACCTATAACTTATAACTGTCACCATGCGCATCATCTCCTACAACGTCAACGGCATTCGTGCAGCCATCAAAAAAGGTTTTATTGATTGGTTGAAAACTGATCCAGCAGATATCATTTGTTTACAGGAGACCAAAGCAAACAAAGAAGATGTAGATATTTCAGCCATCCATGCATTAGGATATCAAGATTATTGGTTTAGTGCAGTTAGCAAAAAAGGATATAGTGGAGTGGCAGTTTTCACGAAAATCAAACCAGATAGAGTTGTACATGGTAATGGACATACAAAAAGTGATGATGAGGGCAGGGTGATACAATTGCATTTTGGAAAACGATTATTAATCAATGCCTATTTCCCCTCAGGCACTTCTGGAGAAGAAAGACAATCATTCAAGATGGAATGGCTGAGTGAAATGTTAACTTATTTGAATCAGATCAAAAAAAAGCATCCTGAAATAATCCTTTGTGGGGATTATAACATAGCTCATAAAGAAATTGATATTCATGATCCGAAAGGAAATAAAAACACCACTGGTTTTCTTCCAGAGGAACGAGCATGGATGGATGATTTTTATGCTTCAGGATGGATTGACACTTTTCGAAAAATTCATGATGAACCCCACCGATATTCATGGTGGAGTCAGCGTTTCCCCAGTGTACGCCTGAACAACAAAGGATGGAGAATTGATTATATCAATGTAACAGAGGCATTGACCAAAAAAATAAAAAATGCCGAGATATATCCTGATGTGAAACACAGCGATCATTGCCCAGTTTACTTAGAACTATCCAAATAATATGTATTTATATAATATCACCTATTTAGTACCTACACAACTTGCACAAGCATGGCTTAAGTGGATGAAGGAAGAACATCTTCCTGCAATGCTGGCAACCGGCCTCTTTACACATCATCGCATCATGCAATTGGTTGACGTAGATGAAACGGAGGGCATCACATATGCCCTTCAATTGTATACTGAATCAGAAGAGCATTATAAAAAATACATTGCATCATTCGCTCCATCACTCAGAGCAAAAGCAAACAAGCAATGGGGTGATCAGGTGGTTGGCTTTAGAACAGTTATGAAGAGTGTGCAATAAGTGTGGATAAGAATCATTCCTTTGAAAGCCTCGTTATTGCTCAATTTCATTAATGTTTCATCTTTTTTTATTCAATTCGAATGATTTCAATTCCTCTGAAATCCTCTACCAGACTGAATTTCATCGATTTACATGCTTTATACTAATATTTTTTAAAAACTTTAATCTTTGTAAAACCAGTGCAGGCCTGAATCACAGCTTAGAGAAAATTTAAAAAATAAATTTTGTTGGAATGAAAAAGCATCTAAATTTGTCACATACAAACCAATTAAATTTACAAACATGAACAAAGCTGAATTGATCGCTAAGCTCGCTGACGACGCTGGCATCACTAAGACGCAAGCAAACGCTGCTCTTGATTCATTCATCGCTGCTATCACTAAAACTTTGAAAGGCGGTGGAAAAGTAACTCTCGTAGGTTTCGGTACTTTCTCTGTATCTAAGAGAGCTGCTCGCAATGGTCGCAATCCTCAAACTGGTGCTGTGATCAAAATCAAAGCGAAAAAAGTTGCGCGCTTCAAGGCTGGAAAGGAACTTTCTGGAAAGCTCTAATTGCAACAAAAGCATTAAAAAAGCAAGACGCTGTCTTGCTTTTTTTTTCTCTAAAAAAATTAAAACAACATACCATGGGAAGAGGCGATAAAAAAACCAAGAAAGGAAAAATCTTCAAAGGATCATTCGGAAAGTCAAGACCAGCAAAGGTTACAAAGAAAGCTGCGAAGAAGAAAGCATAAAACCGTTGACAGTTAACTGTTAACGGTTAACTGTCAACCTCTCTATGGAGCCAACCTCACGATCTTCCAGGTTGCACCGTCTTTACGATATTTAATCCGGTCATGCAGGCGACTGCTACGACCCTGCCAAAATTCAATGGTTTCTGGAATCAATCTATAACCACCCCAATGTGCTGGGCGAGGAATTTCACCATTGGTGTATTGTTGCTTCAATTCTTCAACTTTATCAGTTAGTATACTTCTGTCAGATATAATGCTGCTTTGTGGTGATGCTGCTGCACCAATTTGACTTCCTATAGGCCTGCTCTTGAAATAGGCGTCGCTCTCAGATGAAGACACCCGCTCACATTGCCCTTCGATTCTCACCTGTCTTTCAAGCTCTTTCCAAAAGAAAACAAGGCTGGCATATGGATTGCTTTCAAGCTGCATTCCTTTGTTAC
>CAYFLQ010000059.1:0-341 GCA_964344065.1 uncultured Sphingobacterium sp.
ACTTAATACTGTGGCGTACGACAACAATGAAAAGAAGATGGACAGTGTGTACAGCAAAAGAATCAGAGCCGGAAAAAGAAGGACTTATTTTTTTGATGTAAGAACAACACGAGGCAATGATTATTATCTCACCATCACTGAAAGCAGAAAAAGATTCAATGATGACGGATACGATCGTCACAAAATCTTTTTATACAAAGAAGACTTCAATAAATTTTTAAAAGCATTGAATGAGGCAGTTGATCATGTAAAAACTGAATTGATGCCTGATTTTGATTTTGATGCTTTCAACCACGAATACGACGAGGAAAACGGCGAAGGCGGTTCATATGAGCCAGCTC
>CAYFLQ010000059.1:351-7484 GCA_964344065.1 uncultured Sphingobacterium sp.
ACAACGAATATGATGAAGAACATGGTGAATCCGCTCCAGAATCTTCATCCAACAGTGCCGCTCCTTCAGATGAAGCTCCTGCCAGTCGAGACAGGGGAGATGTTTCTCAAGGCGACAATGGCGCTGGTGAGCAGGTAGACAAGTGGTAATTGAATCTATCTCCAGGATTTATAGGTATTGATCAAACCGTTGGTAGATCCATCGTGTGATGATACTTCATTATCTGAATTCAGTTCAGGCAATATTTTATTTGCCAATTGCTTTCCGAGTTCCACACCCCACTGGTCAAAACTGAATATGTTCCACAACACACCTTGTGTGAATATTTTATGCTCATATGCAGCAATCAGCATACCAAGTGTTGTTGGGTCGATTTTCTTGACCAAAATAGAATTGGTTGGTCTGTTTCCTTTGAAAACTTTAAATGGAACGAGGGATGAGATCTCTCGCTCACTTAATGAGGAGAGTTCTGCTCTTGCTTCCTCAGCCGACTTTCCATTCATCAATGCTTCCGTTTGTGCAAAAAAGTTTGATAAAAGCTTTGTATGATGATCGCCGATTGGATTGTGTGATTGGGCAGGTGCTATAAAATCACAAGGAATCAAAATAGTTCCTTGATGAATCAATTGATAAAAAGCATGTTGACCATTGGTGCCAGGCTCTCCCCAGATAACAGGGCCAGAATTATATGTAAGTGGTTTCCCGTTTCTATCAACACTCTTCCCATTGCTTTCCATATTTCCTTGCTGGAAATAAGCTGCAAATCGATGAAGGTATTGGTCATATGGTAAAATAGCCTCAGATTGAGCCCCAAAGAAATTTACATACCAAAGGCCCAATAATGCCATGATCACCGGTATGTTTTGATCAAATTTGTTCTCCTTGAAATGCTTATCCATCTCATGAGCTCCTTTCAGCAGACTTTCAAAATTTTCATACCCTATAGTCAGGGCAATTGACAAGCCAATCGCACTCCAAAGGCTATATCTTCCACCCACCCAGTCCCAGAATTCAAACATATTCTCCTTGGCAATGCCAAAAGCGGTAACAGCCTTTTCATTCGTAGATAGTGCTACAAAATGCTGAGCAATAAACTTTTCCTCACCCGCATGTTTCAAAAACCATTCACGTGCTGTATGGGCATTTGTCATGGTTTCTTGGGTGGTAAAGGTCTTGGATGCAACTAAAAATATGGTTGAGTCAGCCTCTATAAGTTTCAGACATTCAGCAATATGTGTACCGTCGACATTTGAAACAAAGTGCACATTTATCCCTTTAACCCAATAAGGCTTTAAGGACTCGGTAACCATCACGGGTCCTAGGTCGCTACCCCCAATGCCAATGTTGACAATATGCTTTATTTTTTTACCAGTATATCCTTTCCACTCACCAGAATGGACCTGATGGCATATGTTTTTCATCTGTGACAGAACGGATGCAATTTTTGGCATTACATCTTGACCATCAGCGAGAACTGGGTTTCCAGAAAAATTTCTAAGTGCTGTATGTAAAACGGCTCTTGCTTCTGTTTGGTTGATTTTTTCACCTTCAAACATAGCTTTGATGGCTTCAGTCAGTCCGCATTCATGGGCTAATTCAAAAAGCAGGTCCAACGTCTCCTGGACCATGATATTTTTTGAATAATCAAAGAGTATTCCTTCTGTTGAAATATGATACTTATTGAATCTCTCTGCATCCTCACGAAACAAATCTCTCATGTGCACCTGTTTCATTTTTTCAGCATGAAGGATCAATTTTTTCCAAGCCGCTGTGCCAGTAGGGTCGATGGTTGGGAATGGCATTATATGGATTGTTTTATTTTATCTGAAATCATTTCAATCATATCTGTCGTAACATTCAAATGGGTAACCATTCGAAATCTAGTAGGTGAAATTGCAAAAAACAAGACACCTTGCTGTTTCATTTTTTCAATAAAACTTTTTAAGTCAAATGAAGACTCGCATTCAGCAATAACTATGTTGGTTTCAACAGGAAGAATGTTTGTTATGAAAGATTGTTTTTTTAAAATCTCTTCAATTGTTTTTGCATGTTGATGGTCTGTTTTCAGTCGGTCAACATGATGTTCTAATGCGTAAATACCAGCTGCAGCAAGGCTTCCAGCCTGACGCATGCCGCCTCCAAATACTTTTCGAATTCTTCTGGCTTTTTTTATAAAATCAGTTTTACCCAAAAGCAAACTCCCAACAGGTGCACCCAATCCTTTGCTTAAGCAGATGGAGATGCTGTCGAATATGTTACCGTATGCTTTGGGTTCATGCTGTTTGGCAACTATTGCATTGAAAAGCCTGGCACCATCCAAATGGTAGGAGAGTCCTGCTGCTTTGGAAGCAATGCTCATCTCTTCCAGATCATTCCAATCATAGCAACTGCCACCTCCTCGGTTTGCAGTATTTTCTACAACCACCAATCTGGAAATGGGTTTGTGCACATCATCAGGATTGTTGATGGCTTGTTGAATTAATTGTTTGTTGATTCTTCCGCGATCGCCTTGTAATAGTCTCACAGAAGCACCAGCATTAAAAGCAATTCCGCCTCCCTCATACTGGTAAACATGGGATAATTCATCGCAAATAACCTCGTCACCAGGTTGAGTATGACACTTGATGGCTATTTGATTGGTCATGGTACCACTCGGACAAAAGATGGCCTTTTCCATTCCAAACATGTTAGCCCCCATTTCTTCCAGCCTGTTGATGGTAGGGTCCTCCCCAAATACATCGTCACCTACCGGTGCGCGGTGCATGGCTTCTAACATGCCTTGGGTAGGCTGTGTAACGGTATCCGATCTCAAATCAATGATCATGCCGCGAATTTAACCCAAGCCAGCCTCAAATCACCCCATTTTTTCAACTTTTGATTCACATATTTGTTTGATTTTCATAATTTTTGGTTGTTTTTTCTAAAACCCCGGTTTTTTGTGGAAAAGGAATTTTATTTTTGCAGGTATCCCCTAAATTAGACTATGAGGCAATTAAAGATAGCTACACAGATAACCAACCGCGATTCACAAGCAGTTGAGAAATATCTTCAGGAGATTTCAAAGATCTCCATGATTACCCCGGAAGAAGAAACCATCCTCGCTCAGCGTATCAAAATGAATGATCAACGTTCATTGGATAAGTTGGTGCAGGCCAATTTGCGTTTCGTGGTATCTGTTGCAAAACAATATCAACACCAAGGTTTGTCATTGAGTGATTTGATCAACGAAGGAAATCTGGGATTGATCAAAGCCGCTCAACGTTTCGATGAAACCAAGGGTTTCAAATTCATCTCTTATGCTGTATGGTGGATCAGACAATCTATCCTTCAAGCATTGGCTGAACAGGGTCGTTTGGTTCGTCTTCCTCAAAACAAGATTGGAACATACAACAAGGCCAACAAAGCTTACATGGCTTTTGAACAAGAACATGAGCGCGAGCCTTCAACTGAAGAGCTTGCAGAAATTCTTGAAATGAGTGAAACTGAAATCAATAATATTTTCCAAAGCAATACCCGCCACACTTCTTTAGATGCTCCTGTTCACGAAGCAGAAGATGTTGCCATGGGCGATTTGTTGGAAGGCAGTGATGATACCGATGACGATGTCATGAAGGATTCTCTTCGTGCAGAAATTAGAAGGGTATTGAAATCACTCAGTCCAAGAGAAGCTGAAATCGTCAATGCCTATTTCGGTTTAGACGGAGAAAATGGTGTAACCATTGAGCAAATTGGACAAAAATATGATTTGACAAAGGAGCGCATTCGTCAGATCAAAGAAAGAGCAATCAAGCGATTACAAAAAGCGCGTTACAGCAATGCGCTTAAAGCATACTTAGGTTAATAAGCTGCACAAGGCCCCGCAATTTGCGGGGCTTTTTTTAAACACCTTCCTCATTATTTTGTTATATAAGCATGAGAATCTGTGCGTTGATATGTTTTTCGGTGTTTTTCTTCTCCTGTGAAAAAGACATTGATCTGAAGCTTGATCCAAGCGAAAACCGATTGGTGGTGGATGCCAACATTGAAAACGGAAGACCTCCAGTGGTATTCCTGTCTAAGAGCATCGACTACTTCAGTAAAATAAATCCAACACTGTTATCTGCATCGTTTGTTCACAACGCCAGTATTTCTGTTACAGATGGAATACAATCTGTCATATTGAAAGAAGATACCCTTGTAGACAACAATGGAAATAAGATTTTTTATTACACTCCTCCACAAGGAAGTTTGTTTTTGGGGAAGCTCAATACATCCTATACATTAAATATAAAAGTGGGAAATGAATTATACTCTTCCACCACCACCATCCCTGAAATAACCCGAAGGGTCGATTCCATGTGGTGGGAAAAGCTTCCATTCTCTGAAGATCCGCAAGCATGCAGAGTGATGATTACTGCAAAAGACAAAGCTGGATTAGGTGATTATATTAGATACTTTACAAAAGTGAACAGCAGTCCATTTCTGCCAGGTTTCACCAGTGTGTTTGATGATGATATCATTGATGGAAAAAGTTATACCATCCCATTGGAAAAAGGATTTGATAAAAATGGAATATTTGTAGACAGTCTTTCTTATTACAAACGAGGAGATACTGTTACGTTCAAACTTTGTCAAATTGATAAGAACACATATGAATTTTGGCGCACGTATGAATTCTCTTATCAGAGTATTGGTAATCCTTTTTCAAGTCCAGTTAAAATTCAATCCAACATATCCAACAACGCATTGGGTTGCTTTGCAGGGTATGCAGCACAATATCGCACCCTGATCATCCCCAAACTCTAATCTGAATGTTGTATTTTTGCAGACAGTAAACTATTGAAAATGTCAGCAATCGAAAAAGTGAGTTGTCTCATCATTGGCTCTGGTCCTGCAGGGTATACTGCCGCTATCTATGCATCCCGCGCAAATCTTCAACCAATTTTGTATCAGGGTATTCAACCCGGTGGTCAATTAACCATTACAACAGAAGTCGAAAATTATCCAGGATATCCTGATGGAATTCAAGGCCCTGAGATGATGGTTGATTTTGAGAAACAAGCAAAAAGAATGGGGGCTGACATACGATATGGATTGGCAACCAAAGTTGATTTCTCTGGTGAATTGCACAAAGTTTGGATTGACGAAGAAAAAGAAATCCATGCAGATACGGTCATCATTGCTACGGGTGCTTCCGCAAAATGGCTGGGACTTGAAAGCGAGCAACGTTTAAATGGATTTGGTGTCAGCGCTTGTGCTGTTTGTGATGGATTTTTCTTTAAAGGGAAAGAAGTAGCCATTGTTGGTGCGGGAGATACTGCTGCAGAAGAAGCACATTATTTGAGTAAGCTATGTACTACAGTACATATGTTCATTAGAAAGGAAGAAATGCGTGCATCCAAAGTCATGCAGGAAAGAGTTAAAAACACTCCGAACATTAAAATGTATTGGAATACGGATACCGATGAAATTCTAGGTGCCAATAAAGTAGAAGCAGTTCGAATCAAGAATAATAAAACTGGTGAAACAACAGAAATTCCGATTTCCGGTTTCTTTGTTGCCATAGGTCATCAACCTAATTCAGATATTTTCAAGGGATACCTTGATATGGATGAATCAGGCTATATCAAAACCATCGCTGGTACTTCAAAGACCAATATTGCGGGGGTTTTTGCATGTGGTGATGTGCAAGACAAAAACTATCGTCAGGCTATTACTGCTGCTGGCAGCGGTTGCATGGCAGCTATTGATGCAGAGCGCTATTTAGCCGCCAAGGGTCATTGATAAGATCCACCATCCAACCATGTATCCAAGCAATACCCAAAGGGTTATGTGCTTGAGATACCAGAAAAATTTAATCTTGGTCATTCCCATGGCTGCAACACCAGCAGCTGAACCAATGATCAACAAACTTCCACCTGTTCCTGTAGTATATGCAAGTAAGATCCAAAATGGGTGATCAGTTGCGAATACATGTAAATCATACATCTGTTGTGCAGCTGCCATCAAAGGGACATTGTCTAATACAGCAGACGAAAGTCCCAATAACATCGTAGTGTTATGAAAATCACTCGTGAGGGTATTCAATATATTTGAAAATGAATTCAATATACCTGCAGTGGAAAGTGCACTAACTGCTAAGAGAATTCCAAGGAAGAATAATATACTAGGGGTGTCTATTTTTTTCAATAAATGATTGATGGAAGTATGATGTTTTTCTTCCTCATCTTTATTTCGATCAATGAATTCAGATAACAACCAAACCAGTCCCAAGGCTAGTAACATGCCCATGAAGGGAGGAAGGCCTGTCCATGATTTAAACAATGGGACAAACAACAGCGAAGAAATTCCGGTGATCAAAAATAGGGTAGCATGTTTTGAAGATGAAATTGAAGGCGGTTGGAGAATATTGTTATCCATTACATTGCCTTTCAGTTGAAAGGACAATGCAATAAATGGGATTGCAACAGAGATCAAGCTTGGCAAAAACGAATGTTGGATGATTGCACCAGTGGTGATTTGATTTCCCATCCATAACATGGTGGTGGTTACATCGCCAATGGGGCTCCATGCACCTCCAGCATTGGCTGCAACAACAATCAATGATGAAAATAAGATTCTATCTTTTGAATCTTGAACGATTTTTAAAACAATGCTGACGGCTACAATGGTGGTAGTTAAGTTGTCAAGTACTGCTGAAAGAAAAAAAGACAAGAGTACTATGATCAATGCCAATATTTTTTTATTTTTTGTTTGAATGCGTTGGGTGATGATATTAAAGGCATCATGCGCATCCATGATCTCTACAATGGTCATAGCTCCGATCAGAAAAAACAAGATTCCTCCAATTTCTCCGAGATGATTGATCAGTTCATAACTGGGGGTCAATCCTGTATCTTGTAAAAAAAGAATCGTCCAACAAAGTACTCCAGTGATCAATGCAATCGCAGATTTGCTGATCTTGATAAATTCTTCAAGTGCGATGAGTATGTATCCTATGATAAATATGGCAACCATCGTACTTATTTTTTAAAAGAATGAGAGATCAATTCTGAAAGGCTTTTGGGTCTCTCTGCTTCAAGCCATTTGAAATTCTTCAGTATTTTTTTGTCGGCTGGAATTTTATCCATTGGATAGGTAATTCCTCGCACTGC
>CAYFLQ010000059.1:7523-7989 GCA_964344065.1 uncultured Sphingobacterium sp.
GTCTTTATCATCTTGCAAATAGTATAAACTCTCGCTATTCCCTTTGGCTCTCAGAAAATCTATTTCTCCATCTTTAAATGAACCTGTCATGTTATTTCCTCTCAGCTGATTGAAAAGTCCTTCTGTTGTACGATTGGCAGAAAATGCATTTTCCATTACGTATACACTGTCTGCTTTCTTATTTTTTGTGGTCAATAAAATAGTATCACCTGTAATCTGACTTTCTTTTGCCCAAATGGCTGGGTCTCTAAAAAATCGAAATACAGAATCAACAGAAGAGTAGTATAAGCTATCTGTTTTGCCTTGTAGGGAATCCCCATAAATTTTTACATGATGGTAAGCGGATAAAAATCTGAGCGTATCGTTTTTATTGTCTTTTGAAGTATCCGTATGAATGACTCCTGAGTACAAAGTATCAGATGCAATATATAGAGAGTCTTCATCCTGCTTGATGATGGCTAAAGGG
>CAYFLQ010000060.1:0-1484 GCA_964344065.1 uncultured Sphingobacterium sp.
TTGCACAACCAAAGGTGGGTAAAACCATGTTGTTGAAAGAAGTGGCCAACGCCATCTCAACCAACCACCCAGAATGTTATTTAATGGTGGTATTGATTGATGAACGTCCGGAGGAAGTAACAGACATGGAAAGAAGTGTAAAAGCAGAAGTCCTTGCATCAACTTTTGATGAACCAGCTGAGAAACATGTTAAGGTCTCTACAATTGCATTGCAGAAAGCAAAGCGTTTGGTAGAGTGTGGACATGATGTAGTTATATTGTTAGACTCCATTACACGTTTGGCAAGAGCACACAATACCGTTGCTCCATCATCAGGTAAAGTATTATCTGGTGGTGTAGAAGCAAACGCCATGCAGAAACCAAAACAATTTTTTGGTGCCGCAAGAAAAATTGAAAACGGTGGTTCACTCACCATACTTGCTACGGCGCTGATCGATACAGGAAGTAAGATGGATGAAGTAATCTTTGAAGAATTCAAGGGTACGGGTAATATGGAATTAGCGCTCGACAGAAGGTTGGCCAACAAGCGCGTATTTCCTGCGATTGATCTTACTGCTTCATCAACAAGAAGAGAAGATCTGTTATTGGATAAAGATGTGCTGCAACGCATGTGGATCATCAGAAACCACATTGCTGATATGAACAGCGAAGAGGCCATGTCGTTGTTGCTGAAACAAATGAAAGGGACAAAGGACAACAATGAGTTCCTTACCAGCATGAACAAATGATGATCTTTGGGTATGGGCATTGAAAAAATTTCGGTTGAATCGTTTATTGCCCATGCAAAAACATTTCCGGTTATAGATGTAAGAAGCGAAGCTGAATTCGAACATGCACATATTCCTGGTGCATGGAACCTTCCCTTGTTCAACAATGATGAAAGAAAAATTGTTGGAACCATTTACAAACAAACTTCCAGAGAAGAAGCGATTAAAAAAGGATTGGAATTTTTTGGTCCAAAGATGAAAGACATGATTCTTTTCGTGGAGGATAACTTGAAGGAAATTCATCCATCCAACAAAAATATTCTTGTCCATTGCTGGAGAGGGGGTATGCGAAGTGCTGGTGTGGCGTGGCTTTTAGACCTCTATGGCTTTAAGGTTTACACCCTTATTGGTGGATACAAGGCTTATCGAAATTGGGTGCTGAAAGTGTTAGAAACGAAACCCAAATTGAATATACTCGGCGGATACACCGGTTCTGGTAAAACCATTGTGTTAGATGCATTAAAAAATTTAAACCAACATATTATTGATTTGGAGGGGTTAGCTGGACACAGGGGTTCGGCATTTGGAAACATTGGCCTTCCCAAACAGCCTTCTCAGGAAATGTTTGAAAACAAACTTGCGATTGAGATCGAAGAAAAAAAATCTTCAGACAATAATATTGGTATTTGGATTGAAGATGAAAGTCAGCGTATTGGTACAGTAAACATTCCGCAGTCTTTTTGGTTGCACATGAGAAATAGTAATATTCATTTTTTG
>CAYFLQ010000060.1:1494-7885 GCA_964344065.1 uncultured Sphingobacterium sp.
ATGAGTGAATTAAAATCTGCAACCGAAAGAATTCAAAAAAAATTAGGTGGACTTGAAACCAAGACTGCACTTGCGTTTTTAGAAGAAAATAACATTCGGGGTGCCTTTTCTATTCTTTTAAAATATTATGATAAGCTTTATAGCAAGGGGCTTGAAAAACGAGATGACCCAAAGCCTCTTTTAAAAATATATTCATCTGATAAAGTTGATGCACTTAAAAATGCTGCATCATTAATTCAACAATATGGAAAACATTAAGCTCACGCAATACTCACATGGTGCGGGTTGTGGTTGTAAAATTTCACCAAAAATTTTAGATGAAATATTGCATACTAGTTTTAGTATGCCCGATAACGATCGATTGATTGTGGGAAATCATAGCAAGGATGACGCCGCAGCATATGATTTGAAAAACGGCACAGCGCTGATTTCTACAACAGATTTTTTTATGCCCATTGTAGACGACCCATATAATTTTGGCAGAATTGCATCCGCCAATGCCATCAGCGATGTGTATGCAATGGGGGGCAATCCTATCATGGCGATTGCTATTTTAGGCTGGCCCATCAACATCATACCACCTAAAGTTGCCACAAGGGTTATTGAAGGAAGCAAAAGCATTTGTTTGGAAGCGGGCATTCCATTAGCAGGTGGACATAGCATTGATTCGCCAGAACCAATTTTTGGTTTAGCGGTGAACGGACTTGTTGATATAAAAAATCTCAAACAAAACAATACTGCTAAAAAGGATGATGTATTGTTATTGACAAAAGCAATTGGAGTGGGGGTGCTTACAACTGCTGAGAAAAAAGGAATATTAAAAGAAGAACATAAAACACTTGCTGCCGAGCAAATGATGAAACTAAACAAAGTGGGGGCACTTCTTTCAAAAATCGAGGGTGTACATGCGATGACCGATGTAACAGGATTTGGGTTGTTGGGGCACCTCATTGAAATGGCCGAAGGGAGTGGACTTTCTGCTGTTGTTCATTTTAATAAAGTTCCGTTGATTAGCAAAGACCTGATTGAATATGTAAACCAGGGTTCAGTACCTGGTGGAACCAATAGAAACTGGGATAGCTATGGACACAAAGTAAGTTTCGGCGACGATGAAAACGCTGTATTATATAAAAACATCTTGGCAGATCCTCAAACAAGTGGTGGCTTATTAATATCAGTAGATAAAAAAAGCTATGCTGAAGTTGTGGGGGTATTAAAAGAAGTCGGGTTAGAGCTTTTTATCGAACCGATCGGCTCTATTACTGAAAAAAACAGCGCTGTGGTTTCGGTACAATAATCAGCGCTGAAGATTGTCTCTGGATTTTATTTTTTCGTGGGGAACCTCTGTAACCATTTGAACTCCTGGAATGGACCTTAGTCTTTGTTGCAAATCGTTGAACTCTTCAACTTCGTTGTAGGGGTCTCTGATTAACCAAATAAAATCCAAGTGTTGTAATTCTGGTAGCAAAAATTCGCCCTGATGTTTATTGCTGTATAAAAAATGTTCTTTGGAGCTGATGGGATGAATGAACTCATACACAGTGAAAGAATATGATCGCTTGTTTTTTTCCATTCCAATTTGCAAATCGGCAGAGGTGGCAAAAGGAATATTCAGCGTTCTTTCTATGTGCCAACAGAATTGATAATTTTTGAGGGGACAAGCAATTCCGAGGATTTTTGTATCCTCGAAAAAGTCGTCGGACATTCTTTCATCATCGAGTTTTAGTTTCATTGAAACAATATTTCAAAAGAAAGTTCTTTCTCCCCCCTCAATACAATTGCAGTTGTTTTATCACCTTTTTTAAATTTAGACAATGCTTGCATATAAGACTCAACTGAAGGTGTTTTATGTTCTCCCAATTGCTTCACAATATCACCTGCAACAATACCCGCTTTTTTTGCAGGACGATTATCAGAAACACCATCTACCCTAACCCCATTACCGGAAAAAGAATAATCTGGCATGATGCCCATAGAAACCGTAAATCGGGCGGATGTAGAGGTTTGTGTTTCTCTTGTTTTTGTAAAAACTATTTTTTTTGCGGGTTTGTTTAGTTCAATCATTTGTTGAATAAATCGAACCACTTTTACCATTCCATCATAATTAATTTTCTCTGGGTCATCAGATGGTTTATGATAATCTGTGTGGAGGCCTGTGAAGAAAAATAATACCGGAATGTCTTTTCTATAAAACGATGTGTGGTCGCTTGGGCCCGTCCCACTTGAATCGTATCTAATAGAAAATCCTTTTTCTTTTACAGCATCAATCATTTCTTTCCAGGAAGGCGAAGTGCCATAACCGCCCAGGGTGATGGTTTTAGTGCTATCGCTTAGGCGTCCCACCATGTCCATGTTGATCATATAATTCACGTTGTTCAAAGAGATGGTTGGGTTTTCTACAAAATACTTTGATCCGTTTAATCCTAATTCTTCTGCTGAAAATGCAATGAGTAAATAATTGTATTGTTTTTGTTTTGATTTTTTTAAAATTCCTGAAAGCTCAACAAGAGACGATGATCCACTGGCGTTATCATCGGCGCCATTGTGAATAGCTGGTGTGCCATTTTTTATCATGGAGTTTCCATCCTGTCCATAACCCAAATGGTCTAAGTGGGCTCCAATTACTACAGTAAGTGGTGCGCCGTTGTCTACATATCCTACAACGTTTCTTGCATTGCGGATTTTTGGAGACAAGGAAATATTGGTTTCAATTTGGTAGGTGCCTGAAGGGTCATTCAAGAATTTTTCTCTGCCGGATTTTGTTATAAATACAGCGGGGATCGGGGTTTGATCAGCCCTGTCTTTTCCGTTGAACTTCATCAGGTCTTCGCCTGCGCTGTTTAAAAAGAAAACCGTACTGGCGTTTTTGTTTTTTGCGTTTTTTATTTTTTCTGCGATGAGGTTGTTTAGATCAAAGTGTGGGTTTTCTTTATTCTCCTCTAGCGCATCAGCAAGATCTATAAACCATGGCTGACCAGACTCGTTGATGGATGGAGAAGCCTCTCCTGTTGTTTTTCCATTACACGAATTTGATAGCACCTCAAAGTCTTCACCCACCTTGAGGATTTTTTTGTTGATCGAAATAGACGTTGAGGCATCTATCTGCCTTCCATCGTTTATGGTAAAGGGTTGAAAAAAACCACTGCTGCCCATTGGGGTTAATCCATAGTGTTTGAATTGTTCGGCGATATACGCCGAAGCAAGTGTTTCGCCCACATCTCCCGCTCTTCTTCCTTCCAATTGGTCGGAGGCTAAATAAAAGGTGTGTTTTTGTAAAGCGGATAAAAGCTTTTTATCCGCTTTGTTGCTTTTTTGTGCTTGAACAAACTGTGAGAGAAACAATAAACACCATAGAATCCTTAGCATCATCAATTATTTTTACAAAGTTACTACAATCGGCCTTTTTACCGCTTTCGTAAGAAGCAGCCTGGATTTCGGGGTACATTTGTGTTTTATTATTTTGAGCAGAAGTCCACATATCGCATTAATTGGAAACCCTAATAGTGGGAAAAGCTCGGTTTTTAATCATTTAACTGGGCTGCGCCAGAAGGTTGGTAATTTTCCGGGGGTTACTGTAGAAAAAAAATCAGGGCTCTGTAAACTATCCAACAGACAGGAGGTTACCGTAATCGATTTACCCGGGACCTATAGTTTATATCCTAGAAGGGCTGATGAGTGGGTCTCCTACAAACAACTCATGTCTCCCCCCGAAGGAGAGTCGGTAGATTTGGCTGTTGTGGTGGTTGATGCTACTGCTCTAAGGAGAAACCTCTTATTTGTTTCTCAAGTAATTGATTTAAAAATTCCTGTTGTTGTTGCATTAACAATGACTGATTTGGCAAAAAAAAGAGGGCTCCACATCAACATCTCAGAGTTGTCAAGAGAAATGCAAGTGCCTGTTGTTTCAATGAATGCTAGAACAGGAAAGGGTGTTGATGAGCTGAAAACAACCATTTCACAAGTGTTGTTAAAAAGCTTTGTGGCAAAAGATTTTTTTACAGTGTCGTCTTTAGCCGAGGGGCCTATTGCGGAGGCCCGTGCTATATTTCCTAATCAAAGCGATTATGCGCTTGTGCATATTTTAATCAATCATGAGCGGTTTGATTTAGAGAATAATATTCAAGACAGGGTTGAAAGTATTGAGAAAAAACACGATTTTAATCATACTAAAGTTCAGGCAGAAGACATTCAACAGCGATATAAAAGAATAAGAGAAATTATTAAAAAAACAGTCGAGGAAGAAAGTGTTGAAGCAAAGAGGTTGTTCTCAGAAAAACTTGATGCTTTTTTCTTACACAGAACCTGGGGATCGTTGATCATGGGTGTTGTGTTGTTTCTACTTTTTCAAAGCGTGTTTTGGGTTGCGGAATATCCTATGACCGCGATAGAAGAAGGTATGGGTGCCTTAACCAGTTACCTATCTCATTTACTTCCTAAAACATGGTATGCTGATTTGTTGGTTAATGGTGTGTTGGCGGGTTTAGGGGGTATTCTCGTGTTTGTTCCTCAAATCATGATTTTATTCGGGCTTATTACGCTGTTAGAGGACACCGGGTATATGGCAAGGATTAGTTTTTTAACCGATCGGATAATGCGTAAGGTTGGATTAAATGGAAAAAGTGTGATGCCGATGGTGGGGGGGTTTGCCTGTGCTGTTCCGGCAATTATGAGTGCGAGAAATATTGAAAACAGGAAAGAGCGTTTGTTGACTATTATGGTAACTCCTTTTATGAGTTGTAGCGCAAGACTTCCTGTGTTTACTATACTTGCTTCATTGGTTGTTCCAAATGAAAAAGTTTTAGGGGTTTTGAGTCTTCAGGGTATGGTTTTAATGTTCTTATATGTGTTTGGGGTTGTAATTGCAATGTTGGTATCCTATGTATTGAATCTGTTTATTAAGATGAAAGAGAAAAGTTTTTTTATTCTGGAGCTTCCTCTTTATAAACAACCCCGTTGGAATAATATTTTCATTACAATGATTGAAAAAGCAAGGGTGTTTGTCTTTGATGCGGGAAAGGTGATCATGGTAATTTCATTGTTGTTGTGGGCGTTGAGTTCTTTTGGTCCTGGTGATAAGAGAGAAAAAATAAATTATCAATACAGTCAAAAAATAAAAGAGGATCCCATAAACGCTGCTCAATATGAGAAGGTGAGGTCCGCAGAGTTGCTTGAGTTCTCGTATGCCGGAATACTTGGAAGAACCATAGAGCCGGTAATAAAACCACTTGGATATGATTGGAAAATAGGTATTGCCCTTATTACTTCATTTGCTGCAAGAGAAGTGTTTGTGGGAACGATGGCTACCCTGTATAGTGTTGGAGAGGGAGAAGAAGAAGTTGGAGAAACACTGAAAAATAAAATGCAGACAGCAACAAGGGCTGATGGTTCAAGGGTTTACACCACTGCAACTGGGTTTTCTTTATTGATTTTTTATTTACTTGCCATGCAATGTATGAGTACGCTTGCTGTAGTGAAAAGAGAAACCGGATCTTGGAAGTGGCCAATTATACAACTAATATATATGACCGCACTTGCATATATCCTAAGTTTAATTACATATCAATTGCTGGCTTAAATAATAATGTTTTTATCCTTCAGTTCTTTTTTTAGCTGCTCGGGGGATTGAAAATGAATGGTTATAATTCCACATTCTTTTGCGGCTAAAATATTTCTGAGATTATCATCAATAAAAAGGGTTTGATGTGGAATAAGATTATATCTGTTTAAGATGATATCATAGATATCTTTAAATGGTTTTCTTGTTTTTTCCTCACCAGAAACCACCCTACCGTCAAACCAATGTAAAAATTCAAACATCTCCAGCGCTCTTGGAAAAGTTTCTGCACTCCAATTGGTTAATGCAAATAAACCATACTGTTTATTGTCTTTAAGTTTTTTTAAAATATCAACGGTTCCTGCGATAGAACCATTAAGCATCTCTTCCCACCTATTATAAAATGCTAAAATCCACTCTGAATAAGCAGGATGTTGGTTAATTAATAATTCATTCGCATCTTTAATAAGTCTTCCTCCATCTTGGGCTTCATTCCAATCAGAGGTACATATGTTTTCTAAAAACCAAGTTCTTTTACTATCGTCAGCAATAAGCTTTTTATACATATAGTCGGGATTCCAATCTATAAGTACACCTCCAAGATCAAAAATGATATTTTTAATTTCCATTACAATAATTTCCAGCCAATGGTTTTATTAATAGTGTTTTTAATAGTGTTTAACGCTGCATTGATGGCTTTTTCTGCAGTAATAATCCCAATGCCTTCAAAACTAAGTAGAATTGTTCTAAAAGATTCTTTTTGAATCGTTAAATGAAGCTTAGCCTGCTCTTCTGTTATTTTACCTTCAAGTTTTAAAACAGTAATTTGTTCAAGAT
>CAYFLQ010000061.1:0-7799 GCA_964344065.1 uncultured Sphingobacterium sp.
AGCAACAACATTTTTATAATACCGCAAGTGAAGGAGTGTCCACAGGTTTTTATTGCCTTTGAGTATGATGTGTCCACCTCTGCCCCCGTCACCACCATCGGGTCCGGCTTGTGGATTGAACTTTGTTCGCATAAAATGCTTACTTCCTGCACCACCATTCCCACTCTTGCAAAATACCCTGATCTGATCTACAAAGTTTGATTTTTCCATCTGTGCTACATCATCTGATTCGATGTATGCAGGCAAAGTTAACTCCAACACACCTAGCCAACCTTAATTTTCCTAATTTTGTTTCACTGTTATGAAAATTGTCAGATTTTTCAAGAACAAATACATCATTGTATCCATCTCTTTTGTTGTATGGATGTTGTTTTTTGACCACAACAACCTATTTCTCCATATGCAATACAGAAGTGAGTTAAAAGAATTGAACCAGAAGAAAAAATATTATCTGGAGCAAATTGAAAAGACGCGCACTGATGTTGAGATGATGAAAACAAACCCGGCTTGGAAGGAAAAAGTAGCAAGAGAACAATTTCTGATGAAGAAAGACAATGAAGATCTTTATCTTATCAAAGAAAATGAGCATTCCCCTGAACAATAATAAGGCAGTTTTTGCGTTAGTAGGGTATAGCGTATTTGAATTAGTCATAAATGGTTGATTATGAGTGAGATAATGATAAAAGACATGCTTCGCTATTATTATCAGGAACTACATACCGAGGAAGCCCACAAGTATGGACAATTTTTACTTGAGAATAGAAGATTGATGAATATTTATAAAGATTATACCGAAATGTTGGATAACCTCACTTCGTCATCTATATCTCCCTCACAGCAGACCCTCGATCGTATTCTTCAGTATGCCAAAGACAGCATAGATCCTGCTGCATAAATTTATTTTCGTTGTAACTTCCTTGCTCTACAGGTATGAGACAGAAGGAGCGTTACGCAGTTGTCATAGATTATTTCAGTAAGCATATTCCAGATGCGGAGACGGAATTGATGTATGACAATCCATTTCAACTATTGATCGCTGTTATCTTATCTGCTCAATGCACAGACAAGCGGGTCAATCTGACAACACCTAAGATATTTCAGCTATACCCGGATCCTGCAGCATTAGCTGCAACTGATTTTGATGCCTTGTTTCCATTGATTAAAAGCATTTCATATCCCAATAACAAGACCAAACATTTGATCGGCATGGCCAAGATGTTATTGGAAAAATTTAATGGAAATGTACCCATGACTGTTGAAGAGTTGATTCAACTGCCTGGTGTTGGAAGAAAAACAGCCAATGTAATCACTTCTGTGATTGACAAACAACCAAATATGGCTGTAGATACGCATGTTTTCAGGGTTTCAGCAAGATTGGGACTCACAAAAAATGCCAAAACGCCTTTGGCAACTGAGAAACAACTGGTGAAGCATATTCCAGCAGCATTGGTGCACAAAGCACATCATTGGCTCATCTTACATGGCAGATATACATGTTTGGCAAGAAGCCCTAAATGCAGTCAGTGTGGACTCAAAGAAGTATGTCTTTATAAAGGGGATAAAAAATAGTTTTTTCAGTATCTTGAAGCATAAACTTGCATATGAAATCTAGAACCAACATTCAACTTTCTTTGATGATGTTCATGCAGTTCTTCGTTTGGGGAGCTTGGTATGGACAAATGAGTAAATACATGACTGATCAGCTGCATGCTACAGGTGATCAAGTAGGAAGTGCATACGCAGCATTTTCCATAGCCATGATTGTGGCACCCTTTTTTGTAGGGATGTTAGCAGACCGGTTTTTCCAGGCACAAAAAGTATTGGGTGTATTGAATTTATTGGGAGCTGCCGTTTTATTTGTGTTGATCAATATTAAAAACCCTGATACGTTCTATTGGGTGATGCTATTATACTGCCTCACATTTGCACCAACCATTGCATTGACGAGCTCCATTTCAATGCGCAACATGAAAAATCCAGAGAAAGAATTTCCTGCAATCCGTGTATTCGGAACCATTGCCTGGATTGCAGTAGTGAATCTGGTAGGTTTCATGGGTGTGGGAGATAAGGTGACGATTTTTCAGATATCAATGGTTTCATCAGTAGTATTAGGGCTGATGTCTTTCTTTCTACCGAAAACACCACCAACTGCAACTGGACCTTCAAGCTTTTCACAAATCATCGGGAAAGATGCATTCGTTCTGTTCAAAGACAGATCATTTTTAATTTTCTTTTTCTCTTCGGTATTGATTTGCGTTCCATTGTCATTTTATTATACATGGGCGAATCCATCATTGACCGATGGATATAAAATGGCATTCCCAACATTAGATCCCACTACATTTAAAATCGAAAATAAAATGTCGTTAGGGCAAGTTTCTGAAGTCCTTTTTATGTTGTTGCTGCCCCTTGCTTATGCACGACTTGGAGTAAAGAAAATTTTGATCGTTGGATTGCTTGCGTGGATCATCAGATTTGCATTCTTTGGGTATGGGAATCCTGCAAACAGTGAGTGGATGCTGTATGCAGCTATTCTCTTGCATGGCGTTTGCTATGATTTCTTTTTTGTAAGTGGTATGATTTATACCGATGCAAAGGCTGGAGAAAAAATCAAATCACAAGCTCAAGGATTGATTTCTCTGGCAACATATGGTTTGGGAATGTTGATAGGATCGATCGTTGCAGGTAAAGTAAAAGACCAATATACCACCAATGAAGTTACCAACTGGCTGAATGTTTGGTTGGTGCCAGCTGGTATTGCAGCAGTTATCTTAGTTTTGTTCCTCTTATTTTTTAAAGACAATACAAGAACTGCCAAATAATCATTTCCCTCAAAAACTAAATTTCGACATATGGTGAACATTGCAATGTTAGGTTCCGGATTCATCGGAAGATTTTATGCAGATTCTATTCAAGGTCTGAGAAGCAAGGATAGAATCGTATCTATTTATTCAAGAAGAGAAGAGCAAGCCAAAAAGTTTGCAGTTGATTATGGTTGTGATCATTACACCACAGTAATGGAAGAGTCTATTGCGCATCCTGATGTAAACATGGTTTGTATTTCACTGCCGAATAATCTTCATGAAGAAGCTGTCAATCTTTGTATCAAGCACAAGAAAGCTGTTATCACTACGAAGCCACTGGGAAGAAATGCAGTTGAAGCAAAACGCATGATGGATGCTGTGGAGAAAGCAGGCATCTTCAATGGATACTTGGAAGATTTGGTATACACTCCAAAATTTTTAAAAGCATACGAAAGTGTAAAGAATGGTGCCTTGGGAAGAATCCTCTGGGCAAAATCACGCGAAACACATCCTGGCCCCCACAGCGATTGGTTCTGGGATATTGAGCAAGCTGGAGGTGGTTGTATTTTGGACTTGGGTTGCCATTGTGTGGAGATCACCAGAAGTTATATAGGAAAGGATATCAAACCAGTTGAAGTAATGTGTTGGGCAGATACACAAGTAAAGCCTATTGATGCAGAAGATCACGCCATCGGGTTGGTGAAGTATGAAAACGGTGCCATCGCTCAGTTTGAAGTTAGCTGGACATTCAGAGGTGGATTGGATTTGAGAGATGAAGTGATGGGAACTGAGGGAACCATTTGGATCAACGGATTTTTGCGTACTGGTTTTGATATGTTCACAACCGGAAAGGGTGCAGATTATGTTGCTGAAAAAGCAGAGAGCAATTCAGGTTGGCTTTTCCCTGTTGGAGATGAACTGAATGAGTTGGGTTACAATCATATGTTTGCTGAGATGTTTACATGTTTTGAAAAAGGCACCAATCCAAGAGAAACTTTTTATGATGGATATGTTGTAAACGCGGTATTGGATGCAGCATACAGAAGTGCGAAATCAAAACTCTGGGAACCAGTTAAATTGGATGAGTGGAGAGGTAAAGTAGGCGTAACAAAAGACAGTCATTTAATCGAGTTCGATAAAGATCATTATTTGGTGAAAGAAGAAATGACACACTTCGGAACGAAGAAGCTCATTTTAAAAGAGAAGAAGACTGGAAAGATTGTAGAAAGAATTATATAAGTGCTCAACTGTTAACAGATAACCGTCAACTGTTATCAGTTGACGGTTTTTTATTTATAGATATTTCCTGATTTCTTCAACCAACTCCGTCTTTGTTATCGGAGTTCCTTTGATTTTATTGTATCCTTTTGCATCAACAAAATATACATCCCTGATAATTTTTATCAATTGACCATTGTTGATTTCTGGAATGATGATCGTATCAAAACTTGAAAGAATCTTTCCAAGATTTTTTGGGAATGGTCTCAGGTATCTTATGTGAGCGTGTGATACTGCATGTCCTTCCAGCAACAATTCATGCACTGCAGTTTTAATAGCTCCAAAAGTGCTTCCCCATCCCAATACAAGCACTTTCCCTTTCTCTGGGCCACTATCAATTTTTTGATCAGGAATATAATCAGCTATTTTATCAACTTTTGCCTGTCTGGTTTTTACCATGTGTTGATGGTTCTCTGGATCATAGCTTACATTTCCGGTAATATCTTGTTTTTCAATTCCACCAATTCTATGTTCCAATCCTTTTGTGCCAGGCACAGCCCATGGTCGTACCAGTTTTTCATCTCTTTTATATGGCAAGAATTTTTCTTCACCTTCGCTTAATTCTTTTTTAAACGACACCTTGATTTCAGGCAGGTCTTCTGCTGTTGGAAATCTCCAAGGCTCTGCTCCATTGGCAATGTATCCGTCACTTAAATACATTACAGGGGTCATGTGTTGAAGTGCGATGCGTGTTGCTTCAAAAATGGAATCAAAACAATCGCTTGGTGTGGAGGCTGAAACAACTGGCATAGGGCATTCTCCGTTCCTTCCATAATATGCTTGCAATAAATCGCTTTGTTCTGTTTTAGTTGGGAGACCTGTAGATGGACCACCTCTCTGCACATCAATGATGACCAAAGGTATTTCCAACATCACAGCCAATCCCATGGCTTCGCCTTTCAATGCAATACCGGGGCCAGAAGTAGTTGTAACACCAAGAGAGCCACCATAGCTTGCTCCAATGGCTGAGGTAATTCCTGCAATTTCGTCTTCAGCTTGAAATGTTTTGACACCAAAATTTTTCATTTTACTCAAGTCATGTAAAATATCAGATGCAGGTGTGATGGGATATGAACCTAAAAAGATTGGAAGTCCACTTTTTTCTGATGCTGCTATCAAACCCATTGCCAGCGCTTGGTTTCCCATGATGGAACGATAGGTTCCAGGTTGCATTTTGGCTTTTTCAACTTTATATCTTGTAGTAAACGTTTCAGTGGTATCTCCATAATTATATCCAGCTTGCAGTGCTTTTAGGTTTGCATTGAGGATTTCATCTTTCTTTCCGAATTTCTCTTTCAAGAAATTCAATGTGCTTTCCATGTCACGGCTGTACATCCAGTATAAGAATCCGAGGACAAACATATTTTTTGCTCGGTCCTTTTCTTTGGTTCCCATTTGAATGTCTTTCAACGCCTCTCGGGTCATTTTAGTGACATCCATTTTAATCACTTCAAAACCTCCAAGTGAATCATCTTCGAGTGGGTTGATTCCATCAGGATAATTGGCGAGACGAAGATTTTTTGCATCAAACCCGTCTACATTGGCGATGATTTTCCCCCCTTTTTTGATGGCTTTTAAGTTGGTTTTTAATGCGGCAGCATTCATAGCGACCAGCACATCACAAAGGTCTCCAGGTGTATATATAGCATCACTTGAAAATCGGAGTTGGTAGCCACTCACCCCAGGTAATGTTCCTTGAGGTGCTCTGATTTCTGCTGGAAAATCTGGGAATGTTGCTAGATCGATACCCAATAAGGCAGTGTTATTGGTAAACTGACTTCCCGTCAGCTGCATACCGTCTCCGCTGTCACCTGCAAACTTTATTACGATGTCGCTTAATAGCTCTTCTTTCCTTTGTGGCATGGTTTTTGTTTGACTTTAACAAAGCAGTGCATGATACAATTCATGTACTATTATGAAATTAATTAATTTAGACTACAAAATTACCCAATATGGCTCTTTTCAATTCAAGTAATCCGACACTTTCGGAAAAATCATTTGGACGCGTCATCAATATTCCCGGATCTGGAAGCATGAGCTTCAGAGGGACACTCAATAAGTTTGGATTTTTGTTTTTAATGGTCATGGCAACAGCCTTCTATGTATGGAACGAAGCTTCTGTTGGAAACAGTATTCAAGGCTATGTGATGGGTGGTGCCATTGGAGGATTTATATTGGCATTGGTGCTCATGTTCAAACCAGTATGGGCTCAATACCTGGCGCCTGCATATGCGTTGCTTGAAGGATTGGTGCTCGGTGCAATTTCTGCCATGTATAACAATGCCTTTGCAAAGGTTGCTCCTGGTATTGTCATGCAAGCAGTAGTGCTGACTTTTGGAACAGCAATTGCAATGTATCTATTGTATTCATTTAGAGTCATTCGTGTAACTGAAAGATTCAGATCCATTATGTTTGCTGCCATTGGCGGTATTGCATTGTTTTATTTAATCACGTTTATACTTTCACTCTTTGGTGTTCAAGTGCAAGGGCTGCAAGGCGGAAGCATGCTGAGTATTGGAATTTCAGTTGCTATCACAGTGATTGCTGCATTGAGCCTTCTGATGGATTTTGATCGCATTGAGCAAGGTGCCGCAATGGGTGCTCCAAAATACATGGAATGGTATTGTGCATTTGGATTGTTGGTAACCATGGTTTGGCTCTATGTTGAAATCCTTCGACTGCTTGGAAATATTTATGGAAGAAGAGATTAATAAAACTTCACTCCAAAAAAAATCCCACTCAATCGAGTGGGATTTTTTATTTCATTCATTTGATGTTAATATCCATCACCATCGAGCATATTGCCTAATCCTCCTAAAATACTTCCCTCTTCTTTTCTATTAAAAGAGCCATATGAAATAATTCTGCTGGCCAATCTGCTGATGGGCAGTGTTTGAATCCATACTTTACCAGGTCCTCTCAGTGTCGCAAAGAACAATCCTTCACCTCCGAAGATGGTGTTTTTAATGCCTCCTACAAATTCGATGTCGTAATCAACAGTTTGTGTAAAAGCAACCAAACAACCTGTATCGATTTTTAATACTTCACCAGGTGTTAAATATCGTTCAAAAACATGGCCGCCTGCATGTACAAAAGCCATTCCATCTCCTTCTAATTTTTGCATGATGAAGCCTTCGCCACCAAATAATCCTGTTCCCAGTTTTCTTTGGAAGGCAATGCCTACTGAAACTCCCTTGGCAGCGCATAGAAAAGCATCTTTTTGGCAAATGATTCTGCCATCCAATTGTTGCAAATCCAGTGGAATGATTTTTCCGGGATATGGTGAAGCAAAAGAAACTTTTTTCTTTCCATTCACCATATTGGTGAACGCAGTCATGAATAAACTTTCTCCAGTTAGAATTCTTTTTCCTGCTGAAAAAAGTTTTCCGAGTACACCTTGGTTTTGATTAGATCCATCACCAAAGATGGTTTGCATTTGAATGCCTTCATCCATCATCATGAAACTGCCTGCTTCAGCAATGGCTGTCTCTTGTGGATCTAATTCTATTTCCACATATTGCATTTCCTCTCCAACGATCTTATAATCGATTTCGTGATTAGAGCGTGTTGTAAAGTTTGACATATAAACAAGTTTTGAGTTATGCGTTATGGGTTTTGGGGTTTAATCCATTCCATACTGGCTTTCCTTGAATCTTTCTTGCCAAATACATGATTCCAGTAAATATAAAAAACAGTGGTCCTAGCAATCCCAACAAG
>CAYFLQ010000062.1:0-7692 GCA_964344065.1 uncultured Sphingobacterium sp.
ATTTGGATGTCTTTGGCCAGCATATTATGGGTAGATGATGAAATTGAAATCCTGGAAGCGCATAAACGGTTTCTGGAAATGAAAGGGTATCAGCTGTATACCATGACCAACGGATTTGATGCCATTGAATTTATAAGTAATAATGAAGTGGATTTTATATTACTGGATGAATCAATGCCTGGCATGAGTGGTCTGGAAACGCTGCAACGCATCAAACAGTTGTATCCCCACATGCCTGTAGTGCTGGTTACTAAAAATGAAACAGAGAGTCTGATGGAAGAAGCCATCGGGGCACAGATAACCGACTATCTCATCAAGCCTGTTCATCCTCATCAAGTGCTGCTGACCTTGAAAAAAAATCTCGAAAACAAGCGACTCGTTTCAGAGAAAATTATTGCAGATTATCAAATGCAATTCAACCAAATGTTTATCGCATTAGGAGAATCTCCAACATTTCAAAGTTGGAAAGAGTTATACAACCGAATTGTGTACTGGGAGTTGGAAATGGAAAAAGGCGATTCAGACGAGATGCTGGAAATTTTATTGAACCAAAAAAAAGAAGCCAATCTGTCCTTTTTCAAATTTATATCTCGAAACTACATTGCTTGGATGAATGATGCAGTTGGAGAAGCTCCGATCATGAGCCACCAAGTTTTTAAAAACAGCATTCTCCCTCATCTGAAGGCAGATACTCCCTTGATCTGGGTCATCATCGATAATTTCAGATTGGACCAATGGAAAGCTATTGAGCCTCTGGTGAAAGAGTTCTTCAAGATACAGGAAGATGATTGCTATTTCTCCATTTTGCCCACCGCAACGCATTATTGTCGCAATGCCTTGTTTGCTGGGATGACTCCCAGAGATATTGAAAAACAATTCCCTTCTCTTTGGAAAAGAGATGATGATGAAGATGGAAAAAATAACCATGAGAAGGAGTTGCTGATGCACCAACTTAAACATCTGAAAAGGGATGACGTCAAATTCAATTATCAAAAAATTCATAGCAAACAGGAAGCAGAAAGTTTACTAGATAACTTTCATAGCATCCTCTCTTGTGATCTGCATGTGATTGTGTATAATTTTGTAGACATGGTTAGCCATGCAAGAAATGAGATGGAGATGATCAAAGAGTTGGCTACAGATGAACGCGCCTATAGAAGTTTGACCAAAACCTGGTTTATGCATTCTCCCTTGTATCAATTCTTGAAAAAACTTTCTGAAAAGAACTGCACGGTTGTCATATCCACTGATCATGGTAGTTTACAAGTAAAAAACCCGATCAAAGTCGTGGCAGATAAACAAACAACCAGCAACCTTCGATATAAAAATGGAAAAAATTTGGATGTTGATCTTCGAGAGGTGGTTTCATTCAAGGATCCTGAACGTGCGGGCTTGCCAAGATCCAATATGAGTTCTTCTTTTATTTTTTCCGGTAAACAGGATTTCTTTTGTTATCCCAATCACTTCAATCAGTATGCAAATCTGTATCGAAACAGCTTTCAGCATGGAGGTATTTCAATGGAGGAAATGATCGTACCAATTGTTACACTCAGTAAGAAATAGACAACAATTATTATTCACATTTACTGCTTAAAATGTTTACAATTAATGTGGGAAGGCATTTATAAAGCATGGTCCATTTAGTAAATTTGTAGAAACGAGGGATATGAAATTGAAATTCACTCCATCCACTTTGGAAAAGATGGAAAAAATTGTTGATGAAGCTGGGTATATCCTCAGATACGAGCGAGGTACTTTTCAAAGTGGATATTGTATCCTTGAATCAAAGAAAGTAGTTGTCTTGAATAAGTTTTTACAAATTGAGGGAAGGATCAATACCTTGATCGATTTGATTCCAACACTTTCTATCAATCCAGATCAACTCACAGAGGAAAGCAGAAGAATATACGAGGATGTAACTACCAAGACTGAGTTTGATTCTCATGCTGCATAATTTTGACAATCGTCCATTTTTTATATTTTGTCTATTATTATTGAGTTTTTAGGAACAGGAACCAGCGGTGGTGTACCTATGATTGCATGCAAATGCGAGGTTTGTAAATCTGTAGATCAGAAAGACAAAAGACTTCGAAGCAGCATTTTGGTCAAATCGCCTACTACAACTGTTGTAATAGACACCACTCCCGACTTCAGAACACAGATGTTGCGTGCTGATGTAGAGCACATCGATGCAGTACTCTTTACTCATTCTCACAAGGATCATATTGCAGGGTTGGATGATATCCGCGCTTTTAATTTTTTCTCAAAAAAATCTATCCCGATCTATGCAAATGCTGAAACATCTGAGGCGTTAAAACGTGATTTTTATTATGCATTTGCGGAATTAAAGTATCCCGGAATACCTGAAATACATTTGCATACAATTGCTGATGCAGCATTTCATGTAGGAGACATCACGTTTCAGCCTTTTGATGTAAAACACATGAATATGGATGTGACTGCTTATAGAATTGGCAACTTCACATATATAACGGATGCAAATGCCATAGATGAAAAAGCAAAGTCAATTGTGGAAGGAACAGATATTTTAGTGATCAATGCGCTCAGAAAAGAGAAGCATCTTTCTCATTTTAATCTGGACCAAGCCATTGAAATGGCCACTTTATTCAATGCCCGCCAGACCTATTTTACACATGTAAGTCACCAAATGGGACTCCATCATCAAGTATCCAATGAGTTGCCAAAAGGAATGTTCTTTGCCTATGATGGATTAAAACTTGAAGTGAATTAACGCTTGTATTCAACGTTTTTTTCTGTTGTAAAGGACTGATGTATGATGCAGATTGCATCATGGTTTGGAAAAAATTCTTGAAAGAATGGTTTTATTTCTCGCGTAAGGAGCGACTAGGGATCTATATTTTATCCATATTGGTTGTCTTGTTGTGGGTGCTTCCTTCCTTTTTCTCTTATGAAGAGCAACCGCTAGAAGCACTGAATATCTCTGCTGTTCAGTTGGATAGTTTCGAACACATCCTCATCAAGCGAAAAAGTAATTTCAATGGCTACAAGAAATATGTTTACAAAAAAGATACTCCATATGAACATCAAAATCGTTTAAAAAAGCCATTTGCAATTAACCTTCCCATTATTGATGTCAATAAAGCAGACAGTGCTGATTTTGAAAAATTACCCGGGATAGGAGAGAAATTATCTACCCGGATTGTAAAATACCGAGAACGGATTGGCGGCTATATCATGGTGGAGCAATTGAAGGAGATCTATGGGTTGCAGGATAGTAATTTTCTCAAATTCAAGCATTTGTTGATCATTCAAAAAGAATTTATTCCAAATAAAATCTTCATCAATAAGTCGGCTTACAGTGATTTAAGAAAACATCCGTACATCGGACATGTATTTGCCAAGTCTGTATTGGCCTATATTAAAATGCATGGGTCCATCAAAGATGAAAATGAACTGCTGTCCATTGGAAGCATCAAAAATGATGAAGTGTTGAAAGTATTGCCCTACTTGGATTTCAGTCAATGAATTACCAATAGTTGGTTAAGCAACTTTTAGAATGCTCAGCTTGGTGTGCTCAAATTTTTTAGTTGCATACTCAAGAGTCAGGTTGAATTGCTTGGCGTTGGAAGAAGGAAGCTCGAACATGGCATCCGTGAGCATGCTCTCGCAAATGGATCTTAAACCTCTAGCCCCTAATTTGAATTCCATTGCTTTATCAACCATGAAATCCAATACTTCTTCTTCAATATTGAGTTCAATTCCTTCAAGATCAAACAACTTTCTGTATTGTTTGATCAATGCATTTTTTGGTGCTGTTAAAATGGACTTTAAGGTGACTTTATCCAGCGGATCTAAATAGGTTACAACTGGAAGTCTTCCCAACAATTCTGGTATCAAACCAAACGATTTCAAGTCTTGTGCATTTACAAATTTGAGCAAGTTGTTTTTCATTTCATCTTGCACATTCTTATTTACGTTGAATCCAATGGCATTGGTATTGACTCTTCTTGCGATGACTTTATCAATGCCGTCGAATGCACCACCGCAAATGAACAGTATGTTTTGGGTATTGACCTTGATCAGTTTTTGATCTGGATGCTTTCTTCCGCCCTGTGGTGGAACCAATACATCAGTGCCTTCCAATAATTTGAGTAGGCCTTGCTGCACACCCTCTCCACTTACATCTCTGGTGATGGATGGGTTGTCTGATTTTCTTGCTATTTTATCGATTTCATCTATGTATACTATGCCGCTTTCTGCTGCATGCACATCATAATTACATACTTGAAGCAATCTGGTCAATATACTTTCTACATCCTCTCCAACATAACCTGCTTCTGTGAATACGGTTGCATCTACAATGGCGAATGGCACATTCAAAAGCTTGGCAATGGTTTTTGCCAGCAATGTTTTACCTGTACCGGTTTCTCCAACCATGATGACATTGCTTTTCTCAATTTCAACCTCATCATTTGGATCTTTGGATGTAGATTGTTTACCGAAATTTTTTGAAGGCTGACTCAATCTTTTATAATGGTTGTAAACTCCAACAGAAAGAATTTTCTTCGCTTCATCTTGGCCTATTACATACTCATCGAGATGTTTTTTAAGCTCGATGGGTTTCTTTACAGATAGTTTGTAGTCAGATTTTCCTTCTTTTTTGGATTCCACTTCCTGGAATACAATCTCCTTGGCATGTTCAACACACGACTCACAAATATGCCCTTCTTGTCCGGCAATCAAGATTTTTACTTCGTCTCGATGTTTGCCACAAAATGAACAATGTAAAGTGGTTTTTGCCATTTATAAAGATTGAAATGAGATTAAATTGATTTTACCAAACCATCCACAATACCATATTTGATAGACTCTTCAGCATTCATCCAATAGTCTCTGTCAAAATCTTTCATCACTTTCTCAAAGGTTTGTCCACAATTGTCTGCCAATATGTTAGCGCCCAATGCTTTGATTTTTCTGATTTGCTCTGCCATGATTTCCAAATCTGCTGAAGTTCCTTGTCCACCGCCTGATGGTTGATGAATCATTACTTCACCATGTGGATAGATATATCTTTTGCCTTTCTTACCGCCACTCAATAAAATTGAACCCATGGATGCTGCCATTCCCATGCATATGGTGGAAACAGGTGATTTGATCATTTGCATGGTATCATATATAACCATTCCGCTGGTAACAACTCCACCGGGAGAGTTGATGTAGAATTTGATTTCTTTTCCTGGGTCAACTGCATCAAGGTACATCAATCGGGCCGTGATATCTTTTGCAGATTTATCATCTACCACACCCCATAGAAACACCTTTCTTTGTTCAATGAATTTTTTATCAAATTTTGCCACTGATAACATGTTTTCCATCATGTTGCCATTTTCAGTTGGCTCATGTTCTTCATCGAGTCTGATCTTATTATACATGTTCATTTCCTTCGCTTTTATGCTTTCTTCTGTTTCTTTGGGTTGAGTAACAATACTTCATCCACCAATCCATAATCCTTTGCTTCCTGAGCTGTCATCCAAAAATCTCTATCAAAGTCTTTGGCAATGCTCTCAACGGGTTGTCCACTGTGGAGCGCAACAACATCATAGAGCTCTTGTTTTAATTTTCTAACTTGAGACACAGTGATTTCTATATCACTTGCTTGTCCACCTGCACCTGCACTGGGCTGATGCATCATGATGCGGGAGTGTTTCAACGCTGTTCTCTTGCCGGCTGTTCCTGCGCACATCAAAACGGCTGCCATGCTGGCTGCAACACCAATGCAAATGGTCGATACATCTGGTGTAACATATTGCATGGTGTCATATACACCGAGTCCAGAATACACAGATCCACCAGGACTGTTGATATACATTTGGATATCTCTGGTTCGATCTGTGCTATCTAAAAACAATAACTGTGCGGTGATGATATTGGCAACTTCATCCGTGATTGGGTATCCTAGGAATATGATGCGGTCCATCATGAGCCTGCTGTATACATCCATCACTGCAATGTTCATTGGACGTTCCTCAATGATATTGGGAGTGAGGTTGGTTACCATATGATTGGTATATCCATGCAGGGTATTGCTGGAAATTCCTCTTTCCTTGATCGCAAATTTTTCAAACTCCTTTCCAAGATTCATGATTGTCAAGCTTTTAGTTCAGCAAATTAATACAAATACCGTCCAAATAGCATGCCTAAGGGCAAAGCAGACAAAATGTCCCTTTGTTTGAATGGAATTTAATAAACCCCTAACACTGATCCAGGGATTAGTGCTGGTGTTTTTCTTGTAGTTTTTGGAAATCTTCTACGGAAACCTTTTTCTCAGTTGGTTTGGCCTGTGAGGCAGCCCAAGCGAGGACTTTTGAGCTGAAAACACGCTGGTAAGCGCTTTCAACCTGTTGTTTGTCGCCCATCATACGCTCCACATAGCTATCCAGCCAATCGAGGTTGCCACCCAAACTCATAGAGCCAAAATAGCCCATCAGTTGCTGGCGCAGGTTATCCATGATTTCTTCTCTGCTTACCTGCAGCGATTGTTGAGTGCCGATTTCATTGCTGACGAGTGTCCAGCGCAATTGATTCAAGAAAGCTGGAAAATCTTTTTCGATGTCTTCTTGTGATTGTTCTTTCTCACCTGATTTCATCAACCACTTTTTAAGGAATGTTTCTGGAAATTCCATTTTTGTTTCTTCTGAAAGCAGATGAAAAATTTCATGCTCCAGCATATGTTGAGCCTGGTGTTTCCAGTAACCTTCGATTTGTGATTTTATTTCAGAGCGAAACGTTTCCTCTGTTGTAATTTCTTTGGCAGGAATGGCTTCTTTGAAAAATGTTTCATCCAACGCTCTTTTTTCTACAAAACCGATTTTTGTAATCTGCATTACAAAATGCTGTTTCATATCGTCTTTGTTGTCTTTATCAAGACCAAGATCTTTGGCCAACCAATCTCTTTCTTTGTCTTCAAATCCTTTGCCAATTTGTAATACAATTTGCTCATCTTTTTTCTTTCCCATCAGTTCTTTTTGAGCAGAGGATGAGAAGTATTTCAGCAACAAAGAATTTTCTTTTTTCTCTGCACCTTCCTCTACAACTCCCTTTGCATCTGACTTTTGGAAGGATACATTTAAGATATCTTCTTCATTCGTGATGGTTTCTGGTTCGGTAAGTTTTCCGAGACGCTGACGAAGTCTGTCTACTTCTTCGTTCACCATTTCATCCGTTGCATCCACTAAGCTCAAAGTGGTTTTTGCTTTTCCCAAATCTGGTATGGTGAAAGTTGGTTTCAATCCAATTTCAAAGGAGAAAGTATAATCTTTTGGTTCGTTGTGTGAAATGTTTGCAGCGTCGTTGCTTTCTTCGGGCAATGGTTGTGCCAAGTAAGAAATGTTTTCCTGCTGCAGATATTGCATCAATTCATTCTCAATACTGCGCAACACTTCTTCCGTGAAGACAGCGGCACCATACATTTTTTTAACAACACCCGTTGGAACCATTCCTTTTCTGAAGCCGGGGATGTTTGCATTTTTTGCATATTTCTTCAGTGCTGACTCATATGCGGGAGTATAATCTGAAGGAGAAACGGTTACTTTAATTCTCTCGTGAAGTGGAGCGATCTGCTCCTTGGTGATAGTTGCCATGTTCAAAATTGTTTGGGAAAAGAGTGCGGGTGGAGGGACTCGAACCCCCAAGCCTCACGGCACCAGATCC
>CAYFLQ010000063.1:0-7569 GCA_964344065.1 uncultured Sphingobacterium sp.
TCAGGCTTAATACCTGGTTCCGATTTGAAGATAATTTCTACGGAATGAAAACCACTGTGAAACCCATCAAAAAATTAGTTGATTCGGGTTTGTTGGGTTGGCCATTGACAGTAACTGTAAGTAAGCATACAGGATTCGATTGGAAATTTTATTGGGTAGGCAAAACCCAATTAGAGCCTCAGAAAGTTCCTGATACACTCGATTATGATCGCTGGTTAGGTCCTGCGCCATTCAAGCCATATCATTTACATAGAACGCATCAGACTTTCAGAGGGTATTGGGATTACGATGGAGGTGGATTGGGTGATATGGGTCAACATTATATTGATCCTATACAATACTTCCTTGGTAAAGATCATACCAGTCCTGTGAAAATTGAAGTGGATGCAGAACAGCAACATTATGATGCATGTGGCACTTTCAGAAAAATAACATTTACATACGACGACGGTTGCAAGATCATATTGGATGGTGAGGCAAAAGATCCCAATGTAGCATATATCGAAGGACCCAAAGGAAAGTTATTCAATGGTTTCAAGTCAGATATTCCAAATCTTCAAGAAAAGATTGCTATGATGCCTGACCCAGAACCTCAAGTAACCAACTTCTTGGATTCGGTCAAATACAGGCAGCCATTTGCTTTGAATGAAACCAATGGTCACCGTTCATGTACCATTGTAAATCTCGGAAAGATTGCATTGCAATTGGGTCGCACGTTGAATTTCGATCCCGTTTCTCAAACATTTATCAATGATGATGAAGCAAATCGTATGATCAATCCACCCATGAGGGCACCATGGAATATTTAATTTCAAAAATTAGTCAATGAAAAAGTTACTCTTCTCATTATTTATATTTTCTCTTTCAACTCAATTGATAGCACAAGATAAAGTTGAAAAAATATTGAGCGTTTTTCCTTATCAGGAATTGGCAAAGGCTCAGCCCTCCATCACGTCTATGTATTCACTCGAATCTTCAGAGTGGAAGAAAGTGTTTTCAAGGTTGGATGATGACTCTTTAAAACTTGCTTCAACATATGCTATTGCAGCATTTGTACACGATGCTGCTAAAACCTCCTCAACAAGCTCGAATGCATCTTCTGTTTTGTTGTCTGGTTTGTCAACTGTAAAAACCTTTTATGCAAAGAATTTCATCATTCAGCATTTGGGAATATTAGGAGATGATGCAGCAGTAAAAAAGCTTTCAAAACTGTTAAAGGATAAAACTTTTATAGGGCAAGCAGCTGTCAGAGCGTTGGCCAGTATTCATTCCGTTGCGTCCATCGCTGCATTGGAAACTGCTTTGGCAAAAGCTACTGGTGATCAAAAAGATCATATTAAGGCAGCTATTGATAACGCAAAATTTGTATTGCCTACACAAGCTGCAATTAAAGTCACTCCCAGCAACAGAATGAATGAAGTGCAACATTTATTGAATTTGCAGGATAAGATGCAAGTTGCAAAGGATCCAATTGAAAAGCTTCGCATTTTACATGAGGCAGAATTCATCCCTGGATTTACATCTTTGATGTTTGTTGGTAAATTTTTAGATGACGATCGTTTGAAAAAGCCAGCGGCATTGATAGCTGCTCGACTTGCTTTGAGTGATCAAACATTGAGAGGTAGAGCAGTAAGGGAGGTTGTTGAAAAAGCTCTTCCTCTGATCAGTGGAACAGACAGTGCCGTATTGGCAAAAGCACTTAGCATAAAAGCAAAATCAATACCATATGATTTCGGGTTCGAATCGATGTTCAATGGAAAAGATTTGACAGGATGGAAAGGGCTTGTTGGTAATCCCATTGCCCGTTCAAAAATGACTCCGGAGGAATTACTCAATGCAGAAGCCGACGCAAATGGAAAAGCAAAAAATGATTGGGTAGTAGATAATGGACTTTTAATTTTTACGGGACATGGTGATAATCTTTGTACTGTAAAAAAATATGGTGATTTCGAAATGTATGTTGATTGGAAAATAACTGAAAAAGGAGATGCAGGTATTTATTTGCGAGGAAGTCCGCAGGTGCAAATCTGGGATACCAGCCGACGTGAAGTAGGCGCACAAGTTGGGTCAGGCGGACTGTATAACAATAAAACAAACGAGAGCAAGCCTTCTGTAGTTGCAGACAATCCGATCAAGCAGTGGAATAATTTTCACATTATGATGAAAGGGGATAGAGTAACTGTTTTCCTGAATGGCATCAAAGTGACCGATAATGTGGTGTTGGAGAATTATTGGGATCGAAACATTCCAATATTTGTGAAGGAGCAAATTGAGTTACAAGCGCACGGAACGTATGTTGCATATCGTAACTTATATATTCGTGAGTTGCCTGCAGAAAATCTTACCACAAGCTTGTCTTCTGATGAACAGTTAGCAGGATTCGTATCGTTGTTTGATGGAAGTAATTTAGACAAATGGGTTGGAAGTAAAACAAGTTATGTTGTTAAAGATGGCACCATAGAAGTAAATCCAACTGGTGGAAGCGGAGGCAATCTTTACACTGCAGATGAATATGCAGATTTTGAATTGAGGTTTCAGTTTCAACTGACTCCAGGCGCCAATAATGGATTGGGAATTCGTGCACCACTTAGTGGTGACGCAGCTTATGTTGGAATGGAGTTGCAAATACTTGATAATGAAGCGCCCATCTATGCAAAATTGAATCCTTATCAATACCATGGCTCTGTTTATGGAGTGATCCCAGCCAAAAGAGGTTACTTAAAACCTACAGGAGAATGGAATGATGAGACTGTCATAGTGAAAGGCGATCAAGTAAAAGTGATATTAAATGATCAAGTTATTTTAAATGGCAATATCAAAGACGCTTCAGTTAATGGAACTGCGGATCACCGAGAGCATCCTGGTTTAACAAATACAACTGGACATATTGGTTTTCTTGGACATGGGGATGTCGTAAGATTCAAACATATCCGTGTGAGGAGATTGGAGCCAGTGAAGAAGAAATAAATTTTTTAAGATAGATTGATCTTTAAGTTCAATTCTTTCAACTGAACATCATCGATGGATGATGGGGCATCCAACATGACATCTCTTCCTGAATTATTTTTAGGGAATGCAATGAAATCGCGAATGCTTTCACTGCCACCAAGAATTGAACAAAGTCTGTCAAATCCAAATGCAATGCCACCATGCGGAGGTGCTCCATATTCAAATGCGCCAAGTAGAAATCCAAATTTATGCAACGCTTCTTCCTGGCTCATTCCAAGAGCAGCAAACATTTTTTCTTGAAGCTCTCTTTGATAAATTCTGATAGATCCTCCACCGATTTCGTTTCCATTTAACACCATATCATATGCATTTGCTTTGATCTGTGCATATGGGTGTGAGAGATAGTTGGCTGCGTCCTTTATCGATGGATCGTTCTCAATCATGGTGATGATTTGAGAAGGTTTAGGAGAAGTAAACGGATGATGTCTGGCAACCCATCTATTGTCTTCCTCACTATATTCGAATAATGGGAAATCCAAGACCCATAGCAATTTGAATTCATCTTTTTTTCTCAGTCCCAATTGTTCTCCAAGTTCCAACCTAAGTTCACTCATTGCTTTGCGCGTTCTTTCTTCTGCACCGGCAAGAATCAAAATAATATCACCTTTGTTGGACTCAGTTGTTTCAACTATGCGTTTCAATTTTTCTTCTGAGTAGAATTTATCAATACTGCTTTTTACAGTCCCATCTTCATTGTATCTTATATAAGCCAATCCCTTCATTCCAATCTGTGGTCTCTTTACCCATTCAGTGAGTTCATCTAGTTGCTTCCGTGTGTAAGCAGCACCACCTTCTACAGAAATAGCGAGTACAGATTCTGCACCGTCGAACACAGCAAAATTTGCTCCATTGATCAAAGCTGAGTGATCTTGTTTGTTGAAATAAACAGTGGATGGTTTTTTTAACGTGTGAATCTTCATGCCAAATCGAATATCTGGCTTGTCGTTTCCATAGTTCCACATGGCATCTTCCCAGGTCATACGCTCAACGGATGCCGAGTAATCGATGTTTTTTACATCTTTGAAGATTCGTTTGATTAAACCTTCAAACATATTCAAGATATCCTCTTGCTCTACAAAGGACATTTCACAATCGATTTGTGTGAATTCTGGTTGTCTGTCAGCCCTGAGATCTTCATCCCTAAAACATTTCACCACTTGGTAGTATCTGTCGTATCCGCTTACCATCAACAGTTGCTTGAATGTTTGAGGCGATTGTGGAAGTGCATAAAACTGACCAGGGTTCATTCTGGAAGGAACAACAAAATCTCTTGCTCCTTCAGGAGTAGATTTTATCAAGAAAGGTGTTTCAATATCCATGAATTGGTTTTCATGCAAGTAGTTTCTTGCAGAACGATTCACAGCATATCTAAGTTCTAGGTTCTTTTTTACTGCATTTCTTCTCAAGTCGAGATACCTGTATTTCATTCTCAGGTCATCACCGCCATCTGTATCATCCTGAATAGTGAATGGAGGAGTTGTAGATTTATTGAGGATGCTAAATTCAGTGAGTTCTATCTCGATTTCACCAGTTGGGATGGTAAGATTTTTATTGCTTCGCTCGATAACCTTACCTTTTGCTTGCAATACAAATTCTCTTCCAAGTGGGTTGCTTTCTAATTGGCCAGATAGACCTTCGTTGAATACCAATTGGGTGATTCCATACCTGTCCCTCAAGTCAACAAAAGTGATGGCTCCAAATTTTCTGATGGTTTGTACCCATCCAGCCAATGTCACATTCGTGCCAATATGGACCAGTCTTAATTCCCCGCAGGTATGTGTTCTGAACATAATGTTAAGCTTGTAAAAGTGCCCAAAGATAGCTCAAGTAAGGGTTTTAGGCAAGATTAGTTGTCTTGCTTCATTTCGTCTTGCTGGATCAGCAATTCAGTTTGTTTTTCAACTTTTTCATCGAAATCTGCTTGATGCATATAGTAGAGGTAATAATAAGCTAGAATGAGCAGACCAATTCCAAATGGGATGATTGAAAACTCTCGCAAACCATATATGCCTATTAGGTTTTGATCCCATCCAAAAAACTCGCCTATCATCCAAGTGCAGTTTGCTGTGATCCAAAAATCAATGGCCAAATTGTGCATCAGTTCACTGGTAATTTTTCTTGTTTGGTAGGTAATCAACACGGCTACAGTGAGCGTGGGAATAATCATTATAAGTGCAGGGTACTTGAGGTTAAGCGCCCAACAAATATCTTTCAACAACCAGAGTAAAATATGCAGGTTCTCTACCTTACGATATTTATAAGGAATATGATAAATGTTAGACTGCTTCATGGAGCCTATGATGATATTATTTTCCAGACATGGCTGCTGCCATGGTTTTCCCAATGTCAGCTGGGCTATCCACAACGTGGATTCCACATTCACGCATGATTTTCATTTTTGCAGCTGCAGTATCGTCTGAGCCTCCAATGATGGCTCCAGCATGTCCCATCCTTCTTCCGGGAGGTGCTGTCTGCCCTGCTATAAATCCTACAACAGGTTTTGTGCCATGGGCTTTGATCCATTTTGCAGCTTCTGCCTCCATGCTTCCACCAATTTCACCAATCATTACAATGCCTTTGGTTTCGGGATCATTCATAAGCAGTTCAACTGCATCCCTGGTTGGAGTTCCAATGATGGGATCTCCACCAATGCCGATGGCAGTGGTTACCCCCAAGCCGGCCTTGGCAATTTGATCTGCTGCCTCGTATGTAAGGGTTCCTGATTTGGATACAATGCCAATGTTGCCTTTCTTGAAGATGAATCCAGGCATGATGCCTACTTTACATTCATCAGCTGTAATCACTCCAGGGCAATTAGGACCAACCAGTCTTGTTTTCTTTCCTTCAAGATAATTTTTCACTTTCACCATGTCTTGAACGGGTATGCCTTCTGTGATGCAAACCACCAGTTCAATACCTCCTTCAGCTGCTTCAATGATTGCATCTGCTGCAAATGCAGGAGGAACAAAAATGATGCTGACATCAGCTCCGGTAGTCTTAACTGCATCAGCTACTGTATTGAATACCGGGCGATCCAAATGTTTGCTGCCTCCTTTACCAGGAGTTACACCGCCAACTACTTGGGTGCCATACTCAATCATTTGAGTTGCATGAAAAGTTCCTTCTGTACCAGTGAAACCTTGTACAATTATTTTGGATGATTTATTCACTAAAACTGACATGGTAAAATCAATATTTTGTGTCGCGAAGATAGTAAAAAAGGGTAGGGGTTCAACTATGAATTTAAAAGTTTATCCATGTCACGGTCATTCTGAATTTTGCCCTTTACCTCCAGCATTCTCATGTCTTTTGCATCTTTTAAGAATTCACTTGCAAAAATGAAATTATTGAGTCTTTCATTCTTGCTGAAGATGATCTCTGCATTGCTTCCTTCCCATTCCTTATGTCCCTGATACATGTAAATAATCTTATCTCCGATCTCCATTACACTGTTCATGTCGTGGGTATTGATGACAGTGGTGATGTTGAAGTCTGTCGTGATTTCTTTGATGAGCTTATCTATCACAAGTGAAGTTTGAGGGTCCAATCCAGAATTGGGCTCGTCGCAGAAGAGATATTTTGGATTGAGTACGATGGCTCTTGCTATGCCGACTCTTTTTTTCATCCCTCCACTCAATTCTGAGGGAAACTTTTTATGTGCTTCTCCAAGATTGACTCTTTCTAATACTTCATCCACTCTTTGTTGCTTTTCAGCTTTTGTTTGATGGGTGAACATATCCAACGGGAACATGATATTTTGTTCTACGGTCATGCTATCAAACAATGCAGACCCCTGAAACAACATTCCAATTTGTCTTCTCATGATCTTTTTCTGATCAGCACTTTGCGCAGTAAAGTTTGAACCATCATACAAAATACTACCAGCATCTGGTTCGAGTAATCCCACCAAGCATTTCATTAGAACAGTTTTACCACTGCCGCTTGCCCCAATAATCAAATTGCATTTTCCGGTTTCAAATGTTGCTGAAACATCTGCAATAACTGTTTTATCTGCAAAGCCTTTTTTAATATTTTCTATGACAATCATGCGGATGTTTTATAGTAGGATGGCTGCTAGAAGATAATCTGCCATTAAAATCATGATACAACTTGTAACCACTGCTGTCGTGCTGGCCCTTCCAATCTCTAATGCCCCACCTTTTACATTGTAACCAAAATATGCTGGGATTGCTGTTATGATGAAAGCAAATGAATAAGCCTTGGTGAGGGCAAAGGTTACATTGTAAGGAACAAACGTATCTAGCAATCCTCTGTCATAAATTTCATGAGGCAATATTCCTGTAATGTCGCCAATCATTCTTCCTCCCCAAATACCGAGTGTCATGGCAATGATAACCAGCAATGGAATGGTAATAAGAGCAGCGATGATTTTTGGAAGAATGAGATATGCTTTTGTGTTGATGCCCATGATCTCAAGGGCATCAATTTGCTCACTTACTCTCATGTTACCCAGTTCTGATGAAATTTTGCTGCCAACAACACCCGCCAATACAATACAGGTAATGGTTGGTGCAAATTCTAATATCACGCTGTCTCTAA